>NZ_JBEUDO010000006.1:0-82039 GCF_050584665.1 Nitrosomonas sp. ANs5 | reverse complement strand
TAAAAGAGTCTTCACTTCTTCGGAAAAATCGTGGACAGCATCATCCACTTGAAAGTCCAAAGGTCGAAGCTGTCCGTTAACTATTGTCCATCCGAACCGCTCTGCACAATCCGATATGCGGACTTCGAGATGTTTTTTCTGCTCGAGCATTGCGGCTATAAGATTCTGTATTGCCTTCCCAGGATCAGGCTCCCTAGTAATCAAACTATCTAGCGCATCTAGAAGCTCTTCTTTTGAAGCTCCTTTAGCTGGTAATGATTTCTGCTGCAGGTGAGCCAATTCTTCTACCGGCAATGCAGCCGCCGCTACCACACCCTTGGTCTCATTGAAGGTAAAACCATCTTTAACCGTTGGCCTTAGTGCTCGCCATACTTTTTTAATATCGGTTTCCATTTCTTACCTTTACGTACAACTATTGATTCTCAGGCAAATCTGCCCATATAAATTGATATTGCTGATATTTTCAGGCACTTTTTCCTTGATAACTGAAGAATCATGCATTATTGCCTCGATAACATGCTATTGGCCGACAGTTCAGGCAAATTTGCCTATTTATTAAATTTTAACTGACGGTATTGTTTTTAACGTCAAACACACCGGCTTTATTGAATGGCTGTGAGAAACCATCCTTTATTCCTGATTTCGCCATTGTCCAAACGGGGCCAAAAAAAACCACAGCGATTCCGATGCATTCAAAAATGTATTGCTGCCATTGTTCAGGCTAAAGCGATTTTTCTTGTTGTTTGTGCATGGCTGCCGATGCAAAATCGATCCGCCCTACCTGCCAGACCAGTAGCAATACCGGCACGCCCAGCAGTGCTGTGCCAGTGAAGAACATGGCGTAGCCATAGGCGTCGACAAATTCTCCGCTGAAGCCGGCGATGAATTTGGGTAGCAGCAGCATGACCGAGCTGAATAGCGCGTATTGGGTGGCGGAATAGGCAGCCTGGGTCAGGCTGGAAAGATAGGCGACAAAGGCGGAAGAAGCGATGCCGGCCGAGAGGTTGTCGGCCGAGATGACGAACACCAAGCCGGTGACATCATGTCCCCGCCCTGCCAGCCAGACGAACAAAAGATTGGTCGCGGCCGATAGCACCGCACCCAGAAAAAGAGTGCGGAAAATCCCGATTTTTGCGGTCAATACGCCACCGATGACCGCGCCCAGGATGGTCATGATCACGCCATAAACTTTCGACACTGTCGCGACTTCGTCTTTGGTGAAGCCCATGTCGACATAGAATGGATTGCTCATGACGCCCATCACCACGTCCGAGATCCGGTAGACGGCGATCAGCGCCAATACCAGCAATGCATGGCGGCCATGGCGCACGATGAAGTCCTGGAAAGGCGCGATCACCGCGCCATAAATCCAGCCCAGCAAGGCAGTGAGCCTGCCATTCAGCCGCCAACCGGCAATGACTGCCCGTGCCTGCTTTTCATTCTCGATGGCCAGCAGGTTGCTCGGCACATCGGGTTCGCGAATAACCAAGGTGGTCACAATGCCGACCCCCATGCATGCTGCCATGAATAGATAGGCGATCTGCCAGGAGGCAGGATCATAACTGGCTGGTGTACTGTCGAATGCCGCCGCGATCCAGAGCGCGCCGGCCGAGGCCATGATCATTGCCAGCCGGTAACCTGCCTGGTAGGTGGCGGCCATTGCGCCCTGCAATGACAAGGCTACGGCCTCGATACGGTAGGCATCCAGGGCAATGTCCTGGGTGGCCGAGGCAAAGGCGACCGCCAGCGCAAAGAAAACGATATGGGAAAGCTGCTCGACCGGATCGGTGTTGGCCATGCCGATCAGGGCGCCTATGATGGTCAGCTGCGAGAGCAGCAACCAGGCACGGCGCCGCCCCAGCCAGCGGGACAGCCCCGGCAATGGCATGCGATCCACCAGTGGCGCCCATGCCCACTTGAATCCATAGGCCAGCCCTATCCAGCTCAGATATCCGATCGTGGCCCGATCGATACCGGCCTCGCGCAGCCAGAACGACAACGTGCCCAGCACCAGCAGCAATGGCAAACCCGCCGAAAATCCCAACGCGAGCATACCCGCCACGCGCGGATGCGCATAGATGCGCAATGCTTGCAACCAGCCCGCGTAGGCCAAGGGTTTCATAGCGGATAGTTGTAGTCGATCACCAGCGGGGCATGATCGGAAAAACGCTCGCTTTTATAAATCGAAGTATCTATCGCGGCCTCGGCCAAACCGGGTGTCGCAATCTGATAATCAATCCGCCAGCCGACATTTTTCGCCCATGCCTGGCCGCGATTGGACCACCAGGTATATTGCTCCGGATGCGGATTGATTTTGCGGAATACATCCACCAGTTTCAATTCCTCGAATACCGTAGACAACCAGCGCCGCTCTTCCGGCAGGAAACCGGAGTTTTTCTGATTGGCACGCCAGTTTTTCAGGTCAATTTCCTGGTGGGCAATATTCCAGTCACCGCACCAGAGCACATCCCGGCCCGATGCAGCCAGTGATTGCAGCATCGGATAAAAATGCGCCATGAAGAAAAATTTGGCTGCCTGCCGGTGCTCGCCGCTGGAACCGGATGGCAGGTAAACGGAAATCACGCTCAAATTGCCAAAATCGGCTCTCAGAAAACGCCCTTCGGCATCGATCTCGGGAATGCCCGTCCCTTCCACGATTTGATCCGGGGCATGACGGGTATAGATCCCCACCCCGCTGTAGCCCTTTCTTTCCGCGCAATGAAAATAACCGCTATAGCCAGTAGGGGTGCGCATGGTATCGGTGAGGTTTTCCGGCTGCGCCTTCAGTTCCTGTACGCAGACGAAATCGGCGTCCTGCTGCGGCAACCAATCGAAAAATCCTTTACTGCTGGCCGCGCGCAGGCCATTCACATTCAACGTTATGATTCTCATCAGCGATCAAGCAGTGGCAATATGGGTGGCAGGGAAATTGGCGTACGCATCAACGGATCGGCAAACCCGGCTTGCAGTAAAAGCGTGCCGGAAACAGTTCGCTGCGGCGTGAATTCTTGATGACATCACCGCCGTTTTTGATACAAGCCATGGTGGACTTATCCAGATTGGCAAAATACTCATTGCTTCCCGGCAGCGCATCGGTGGGTGGCACGGCCTCGCGGATGCGGCGGCAGGTTTCGGGTTCATCGGCAGGCACCGGGTCGTTGACATTCAAAGGCAGCGGGCAAAGCTGGCAGGGGTCGCCTGGACACAGGCACCCCTTGCATGCGGCGCTCGCTGTGCGCACCCCCACTGTCATGGATAACATGATGATCAACACTAAGCACAACACACTCCAAATCCATTTCAACTGCATCAGTTACTCTCCATAAAACATATTTGAGGGCGCCTCTAAAAATCCATATTTCGTCACAATACGTCGTTGTTCACAAAAAATGTCTCCTGACATATCCATCATATGCTGCGTCAACATTTTTTGTTCTCGCCTGGTCTGGTTTAGAACGCTGAATTTTTAGAGGTACCCTTGATTCAATTACAGATCATCCCGGTCACCGGCATCATTGCTGGCCGGCTGTAGGGTGCGCACGCACACCCTGCCCGCCCGGGCATCATCGGGCTATTTCATGCGCCCAGCAGGCTATACTTCCGGAATAACTTTGCGCAACACCTGGAACACAGCACGATAACTTCTGGGCGGTTTATTTTCGAGTTTTTCTTTGCGGGCATTGCGCAACAGGACACGTAATTGCTGGACATCGACTTGCGGATACGCCTGCGCAAACTCGGTCAGGGCCGCTTCATCGCTCAGCAGGCGGTCGCGCCAGCGTTCCAGCTGATGCAGCCAAGCGGTATGCTGCACGCTGGAATGCTGCCAGGTATGCATTTTTTCCTGAATCGGCGCTGCGTCCACCGAACGCATCAACTTGCCGATAAACTGCAATTGCCGCCGGCGGGCACCATGTTTGGAAATTTTTTGAGCTTCCAGCACAGCCTCGGTCAAATTTTCCGGCAAATCCAGTTCGGCAATTTGCGCTGGATCTAGTTCAACCAGCTGCTCGCCCAAAGCCTGCAATGCATGCATTTCATGCTTACGGCGGGTCTTGCTGGGCTGGGATGCTTCCAATTCAGCTTCAGACTGGGATATATCCTTGGGATGATTACGCACAACTGCCACTCGCATTGGGAATGATCAAGAAGCTGTTATCATAACCCGCTTTGAGCATTCATATATATTCTCGTTCATATGCGTTCAATGATCCGCCCTTGCCTGACGGCAACCGTTGCGCCGCCAGCAACCGACGATAGGCGGCTGGTACCCGTCTCTAATCCAAGCACCTCAGCAGATTTCAGCATACGCATGAACCATGCCTGACCGCTTTTCGCTACTCTGACGAACTTTCTAGCAAGTAACCCAATGGAAAACAACTTAAATCGCGATTCAGAACAGTCACACCCCTTTTCATACACTCAGGAAAATTTACGCCAAATCGCTCAGGACATCCTGATATTTGCCAAAAAACATGGCGCCGATGCTTGCGAAACCCATGTTTCGGATGGTTCCGGGCAGAATGTCACGGTCCGTCAGGGCGCCGTTGAAACCATCGAATACACGCGCGACAAAGGGCTGTCCGTCACCGTCTATATCGGTCAGAGACGAGGCAATGCCAGCAGCTCCGATTTTTCGCCCAAAGCCATCCAGGAAACTGTCAGCGCTGCGTTATCCATCGCCCGGCACACGGCGGAAGACCCCTATGCCGGGCTTGCCGACGCCGACCTGCTGGCAACTGCATTTCCCGATCTGGATTTGTATCACCCGTGGTCATTGCCGATTGAAGAAGCGATCGAACTGGCGCGCCAATGCGAAGCCACCGCCCTGGCCACCGACCCGCGCATCATCAATTCGGAAGGTGCCAGTATAGCCATCGGCGCCTCGCAATTCGTTTATGCCAACAGTCTGGGTTTCTGCGGCGGTTTTCCGCTGACCCGGCATAGCGCCAGCTGCGCCGTGATCGCTGGTGAGCATGGCAGCATGCAGCGGGATTACTGGTATAGCGTCGCACGGTCCGCGCGCGACTTGGAAGCCATCGATGAAATCGGCACTAAGGCAGGCCTGCGCAGCCTCGCCCGCCTGGGTGCAAAGAAGATTGCCACCTGTGAAGTCCCGGTGCTGTTTGAGGCGCCGGTGGCATCCAGTCTGATCGGCTGTTTTGTGCGTGCGGTGAGCGGCGCCAGCCTCTATCGCAAATCCTCATTCCTGCTCGATAGTATCGGCAAGCAAGTTTTCCCGGCAAATATCCAGCTCAGTGAATTGCCACATCTGGCGAAAGGATTGGCCAGTTGCACCTTCGATGATGAAGGCGTGGCCACGCAGGCGCGCAAGGTTGTGGAAAACGGTATCGTACAAGGTTATTTCCTGGGAAGTTATACAGCGCGCAAACTTGGCCTGCGCTCGACCGGCAACGCAGGCGGCAATCATAATCTGGTGCTGGAAAACGATGCGCCACTCGCTTTTGACGCGCTCCTGAAACAAATGGGCAGGGGCCTGCTGGTAACCGAATTGCTTGGCCACGGCGTCAATCTTGTGACCGGCGATTACTCTCAGGGTGCAGCCGGTTTATGGGTGGAGCAAGGGGAGATTCGCTACCCTGTCGAGGAAATCACCATCGCTGGCAACCTCAATACGATGCTGCGCGGGATCATCGGTGTCGGAAACGATGTCAACGTCCGCGGATCCAGACAGTGCGGCTCCTTGCTGATCGAGCGCATGACAGTGGCTGGACACTGAGCCTGGTAATCGTTTATCGAACTTGGCTATTTTTCCTGATCTGGCAGCACAATATGAAGGTTTCAAGTGAATCTGTTACGTAAATTCGAGCGGCTGGCCGGCAATCTTTCCGGTGCAGCCGGCTGGCTGGCCGGCTGGCTATGCGTACTGATGATTGTGGTGGTATTCATCGATGTCATCGCCCGCTATTTGTTTCATGGCGGATCGATGGCCATGCAGGAGCTGGAGTGGCATTTGTTCGCTGCCGTCTTTCTGCTGGGCGCAGCCTACACCGTGCGCGAGGATGCCAATGTGCGGGTCGATGTCGTCTATACTCGCCTGGCACCCCGCCGCAAGGCTATCGTGGACATCTGCGGCCATAGCTTGTTCGTCATTCCCATGTGCATGCTGATTCTCTATAGCTCATGGGATTTTGTCGGTTATTCTTACCATCTCCAGGAAATATCGAATGATCCGGGTGGCCTGCCCTACCGTTTTGCATTCAAGGCGCTGCTACCGATTGGCTATGGTTTGGTGCTGATTCAATCGCTGGCAATCATCTCGCGCAATATCAGATTCCTGGCCGGCGATCCCGATCCGGCACTGACAAACCATCCGCCTTTGCATCAGGAAAAATTATAGTTCTATCCCATTTTGAATTGCTATTTAACGTTTCACCGTCGTTCACTGTTTCCTATGTCTGATCTTATTTTTCCAGCATGTGGTTTACCTACCCAGAACCACATGCTACCCCGGCCGCTACCGGAGTTAGCCCGATGATCGCGCTTTCCATGTTTCTGGTCTGCCTGGCCATGCTGGTAATGGGCTTCCCGGTTGCGTTCACATTTGGCGGCGTCGCGCTATTCTTTGGTTTGTATGCCGAAGGGTTGCAACTATTTCTGATGATCGCCGAGCGCATGCACTCGATCATGACCAACATCACGCTCATGGCGGTGCCGTTGTTCATTTTCATGGGGCTGATACTGGAGAAATCCGGCATTGCAGAAAAAATGCTGGAATCGATGGGCTCGCTGTTTGGCCGCATTCGCGGCGGGTTGGCGGTATCAACCGTGGTGGTCGGTATGTTGCTGGCGGCATCGACCGGGGTGGTCGGCGCTTCGGTCGTCACCATGGGGTTGATTGCCCTGCCTGTGATGCTGAAATACAGTTACGACAAACGATTGGCAACCGGTGTCATTTGCGCATCCGGCACGCTGGGACAAATCATCCCGCCCTCGATCATACTGATCATCATGGGTGATGTGCTGCAGAAACCGGTTGGCGATTTCTACCGCGCGGCCCTGGTGCCAGGACTGTTGCTGGTGTTGATCTACATTATTTACTGTTTACTGTTGGCCTGGTCGAGAAAGGAAGCCGCTCCACCGGTTCCAGCCCGCAGCGAATCCCTGCCTGCGCAATACTGGCATGCCTTCAAAACCATCGTCCCTGCCCTGACACTGGTGATGGTGGTGTTGGGAACCGTCATCGCCGGCGTAGCGACACCCACTGAATCAGCGGCGATGGGCGCAGTGGGCGCGATCGTTCTGGCCACGCTTAACAGGCGATTCAAAATAAGCATGCTGCACCAGGTCGCCATGGAAACCACCAAAATCACCGCCATGGTATTCACCATTCTGGCTGGTGCCACTTTTTTCTCCATGGTGTTTACCTATACCGGCGGCGACGAAGCTGTTGAACAGATCATGCAACACTTGCCCGGCGGAAAATGGGGATTTGTCTTTCTGATGATGCTGATCATCTTCTTGCTCGGATTTTTTATCGATTTCGTCGAAATCGCTTATATCTTCATTCCGATGATTTCGCCGCTGCTGATCAAGTTCGGCATCGATCCGCTCTGGTTCGGCATCCTGGTAGCACTCAATCTGCAAGCCTCCTTTCTGACGCCGCCATTTGGTTTTTCGCTGTTTTACCTGCGTGGTGTCGCACCGGCATCGATCAGCACTGTCGATATCTATCGCGGCGCAGTGCCGTTTATCTTGCTGCAATTGCTGGCACTGACCCTCGTCATACTATTCCCGGGTCTGATCAAGCTAATCTAGGAAGCTGTCCGAGAATAGACTGATCTTTGCGGAATATGCTTCCATGCAATTCTCAGCAGGCTGGACAACGGCCCATTGCGGTACGCAAGTGCATGCTACGCGCCCTGTCGCTGCAGCTATCTTTGCCGTCGCGCGCTGCGCGAGTTACCGCTATCGTTTTTTCAGAAAGAACAGAAATTCACCGGTCATTTCCGATGCAGACAACAATTCATGCCCAGTCTGCTCGGCAAAAACCTGAAAATCAATCACTGCACCCGGATCGGTGGCCATGACTTTCAGGACTTGGCCATGCGTCATGTCTGCCAGGGATTTTTTGGTTCTGAGAATCGGTAAAGGACAAACCAGTCCTCGCACATCCAGTTCTTTGTCGAAATTCATATCCTTTCTGCGCTGATTCAATGGGCGCAATTTTACTTGTTTATTGTAATAGACGTAATAGACGGCAAAAACGTATGGCAGGGACTCAGCGGGATATCGGCTGGAGATAGCCTGTCATCTCCAGATAACCTCGTCCAATGGCTTCACCATCTCGAGCAATGGTGACTGCACCTTCCCAGTAAACCTCGCCGATCGATGCACGGGCATCAAGTTCCTGGTCGTCCATCAGCGGAATCAGCTGCCATTCGATTGCTCCTGTACGAATACGGGTTGCCACAGGATAGGTCGCCTGGGTGCGCGCGGAGCGCCATCTACGCTCCGGGTAAAAGCGAATCTCTTCGGGTGCATAGACTGACATCCGCCCGGAAGCATCGCGCAGGGCGGCATAGGCCCAGAAAACACCCCCCGTGCGGTTTCTAATCTGAAACACCACCAATGCAGAGCCATCATCCAGATTGGCCCCCGCCCAGTCCCAACCAACCGCGCCAGGCCCAATCAACTCATGCGACCATTCATGATCGAGCCAGGCAGTGCCGGTAACGTTTTCAGCCTTTCCATTACGATGAATTGTACCGGTAACCGATAAATGTGGCGCACTATAGTAATAACTGGCCTGCCCGGGCTCGGGTCCCCGCCGTGAATAGCCTTGATCACCTTGCAGCATTAGCGGCTGGGTAGGTGCCAGGGTCAGCTGTAGGCGCAAGTCGCGTGCTTCAATCTGCGCCCGGTAACTTCCTCCGGTTTCACGCATAAAAACCCAATCATCCAGCCTGATGTCGGTATCGCCAGTCCGGGCATAAACCAGATCAAATCCCTCACGCCTGATTTTCTGATCATGCAGCAGCTTACCGGCTGCCGGATCGGACAGTGCAACATGCGCAACGATCAATTGCCTGGGTGAGAAACGACTGGGATTATCGGTATCTGCATAGGTCGCTGTACGAAAAAAAGTGACCTGGAACCCCAACGGATGCCCTTCTTCTGTTTCCAACCAGCCGGTGACATACCACCACTCGATCCGGAAATCCGGGTGGGCGCCAAAATCCTGCGGAAATTGGAGTACCCTGCCCGGCACGACCGACGAGAATTCCGGCGGCGCTGCAACCATACTTCCCTGAAAAACCAACCACAAGAGCAAGATAAAAAGACAGCGCATTACCAGTCCTCCTTGACTGCCCGGGTCACATTCCCGGCAACCGCCCGCCGACCAGCTGCAAATGCAGTCATCGCGGCTGCCCCCAACATAGCCAGTGCCATCAATGATAGCCATGTCCAGGGCATGTGCAGTTGCATCGTCCAATGAAACGATTGTGGGTTAACGATAAAAATAAGGATCAGGCTGATGGCCACGCCCAGCACAAAGCCAAGCGTAATGCCGAATCCTGCCAGTAGTCCGCCCTCCCATCCAAGCATGCGACGGACTTGCCGCCTGCTGAGTCCGATATGTCGCAGCATGCCGAATTCCTTGATTCGAGTCAGTGTTTGTGCGGAAAAGCTGGCGGCCACACCGAGCAGACCCACTCCAATTGCGATCAGTTCCAGTAAATAGGTGATGGCAAAGCTTCGGTCGAACAGTTCCAGACTGCGCTCGCGAATCTGATTCGACTGCGAAAGCGCCAGACTCGTGCCGAAAGGTAAATTATCCAGGGCGGTGATCAGCTGCTCGGCTGTCATCCCGCTAGCCAGCCACAGGGCGGCATCACTGACATGTTGATCCCCGGTCAATGCCCGGTAATCAGACAATCGCATCTGGATCGCGCCAAACTGACGCCCATAATCGCGCCAGACACCCGCCACGAGAAAAATCGGGGCTGGGTCTGTCAAGGGCAGCGTCACGTACTTGCCGGTCTCAAAGGCGTAGAGATCGACCATGGCTTCCGACACCCAAATGGGAATCGCCGTTTCGGCAATTTGCGCAGGCGGCAGCGCATCCGGTGTCATCGGCAACGTATTGGCTGGATCACGCCTATCGATCGGTCGTGCGATCAGCGTCACAGCTGGACGGGCCGAATCAAGCAAAAGAAGCTTGGAGCGCATGAAATCGATACGCTCGATACCGTCAAGATCGGAGATCATTTGCTGTTCCGCTGGCGTCAAACCGCGCAAATCCTGGTGTATCATGGTCCGTACATAAATATCCGCCGGCAGAACATGTGCCAACCAGTTATCCACTGACACGCGAAAGCTGGCCACCATGATTGCCATCGCCACCATCAGACTGAAACTGGTCAACACGCCGCCGAGCGCAATTGCGGCCAGACTGGACGCGTTCGACAAGCGGGCTAGGATCAATGTCCGCAACACCCCTCGCCCCTGTGCATCCACCCCGCGCAGCAGTGTGGAGAAACTCAAACTTGCCAGGTATGGCAGCGCGGCAATCCCGCCCACCAACAACAGCACGACTGCGAGATAGCCAAACACCGGCAATTCAAATACCGGCGGCAATTGCGTCAACACTCCCGCCAGCAGCAAGCACAAACCAGCCAGCCAGGGCATGCGCAAGGCCTGCAAGGCAACAAATTCGCTGCCCGATTTGAGTGCCGGCCCGGGATGCGTATGTGCCGCCTCCCAGGCGGGCGCCAGGCTTCCCAGCATGGTCACACCCACTCCCATGGCAAAAAACAGCAGCGCAGCCGATGGACTGAGAGGGAGGCTGGGTGCCAGGCTGGTAAAAAAACCGGCACCGAGGTCGGCGCCATAAAAGCGCAATGCGCCGGCAGCCATCGCATACCCGAGCAACAAGCCCAACAGCGATCCCAATACTCCAAGCGCACCACCCTCCAGCAGGATTTGCTGCAAAATTTGCCGGCGCGTCATCCCCAGCACGCGCAACAACGCAAATTGCGCACGCCGCCGAATGATCGAGAGCACCTGACCGGAAAATATCAGAAACGCGCCGGTCAACAATGCCACCATTGCCAGAATATTGAGATTGACACGATAGGCACGCGACATATTGCGGATGCGCGCATCCTGGTCCCGGCCTTCCATCAGCAGATAAGCCGCACCCAGTTCTGTGGCCAATGCCTCCTTGAAGGCCGCATGCTGAACACCTGGACGCAATTTCAGTTCAATACGGGACAGTAAGCCGACATGATCGAAGTGCCACTGTGCTGCGCCGATATCCATCACCGCAAGCCGCTGTCCGGCATGCGCTCGGACCAGTCCTCCAGCCACTCGCAGGGAAACGGTTTTCGTGCCCAGATTCAGTTGCAATGCGTCTCCCGGCTGCACTGCCAGCCACTCCATGGCGGCAGGCGATAAAAAGATGGCATCCTCTGACAAGGTATCGAACGGTTGATCCTCGGCAGGAATACCCAGCAGATCGGGTGTGATTGCTGCCGCCCGGAAGACATCCAACCCCAGGATTTTCAGCGCAGGATCGTCCCTGCCGTCCGCCTTGGCCGGCACCCCGGCCATGATTTCCAGCACTGGGCTGGCAGCCGCCACACCATCGGTTTGCATCAGCTGCGGATAAAGGGATTCATTAAACGTCGCTTGCGTCGCCTGCACAGTCAGATCGGACACGCCGGACAAGCTTTTGGTTGCAGCGGAAAATTCGCTGACCGCAGCGGTATTGATCAAATGCACCGAGAACCCCAGCGCCACACCCAGCATGATCGCCAGAATCGCCACCAGACACTGCCAGCGATGCGCACGCCATTCTCCCTGCAACAGCCAGCGCGTCAACAGCGCGGCACTCACGGTGTCTTGTCCATCGTAAGGGGTGTCAGTCCACGCCGATTCAATAACAAGATCTTGTCTGCCGTGGCCGCTGCCGCTTGCGAATGGGTGACAAGAATGGCCGAAGCGGCATTGGCCTTGATCTCGGCGCGGATCAGCTGCAAAATTTCCTCGGCGGTATCGGGATCGAGATTGCCAGTCGGTTCATCCGCCAGGATCAGGCGCGGACGGTGCACCAATGCGCGTGCAATGGCCACCCTTTGCAACTCTCCACCAGACAACTGGAAGGGAAAATCCTGTTCGCGTCCCTGCAAGCCAACCGAGGCCAGCATGACCGCAGCGCGCTCGAGCGGCAAACCGTTGAGCAAAAGCGGTAACGACACATTCTGCAGCAGCGTCAAATGCGGCAGCACGTGAAACGCCTGAAAAATAAATCCCAGGAACCGGCGCCGCAGGGCAGTCGCCGCTTCATCGTCATCCCCCGTCAGTGCCAGGCCATTGAGCCGGATCTCGCCACTATCCGGCGCATCCAGTCCCGCGATCAGATTCAGCAGAGTAGATTTGCCAACTCCAGAATCCCCCATGATCGCAACAAACTCACCTGGCGCCAGGGTATAGGACAGATTAGAAAGCACGTGCCGGTTCGCATAGGCTTTGCTGACCGCGCATAATTCCAGTACTGGCTTATTTTTATCGTCATGCATAATATTAGTAATGAAGATACCCCAAACATCAGCGAGTTCCGCCGACATGGATATTCAAATCAAGCGAGTCTATGCGCCAGCTGCGCCCGAGGACGGCGTACGCATATTGGTGGACCGGCTGTGGCCACACGGTCTGGCCAGACAACAGCTACCCCATGCATGCTGGCTCAAGGAAGTTGCCCCCTCACCCGCACTGCGTAAATGGTTTGGTCACGATCCAGTCAACTGGACAATTTTCCAGCAACGCTACCGGCAGGAACTGGCCGCCAATCCCAGCATTAAAATGCTGCTGGATTACGCCCGGGCAGGCCGGTTGACATTGCTATACGCCGCCCGTGATCCTGACTGCAACCACGCACGGGTATTGCAGGATTATTTGCTCGCTCAACAATAAGCGAACCGATTCATGATCTAGGAGGCTGTCCGAGAATAGCGATCGTAGCGAGGGCGAGGCTGGTTGAGCGGGATTTTTCGATCATTTGAGGCGAATAGTCGTTCTATTCAACGAAAAGGATCGGAAAATCCAGCTAGCCAGAATCGTCCGCAGTACGATCGGTCTATTCTCGGACAGCCTCCTAGCGCTATGAATAGGCAATTATCCCCTAATCCATGGTCTCATGTCTTCCATTGACTGCTGGGGCAGCCATTCTTATTCGGGCGCCCGGATCGATGCAAATTTCCCGCAGATTTCCAAAATGAGTCGCTGCTTCAGGCGTAAAGTGGGTATCGTTCCGACCAGCAACTGGGGCATTCAGTTTTTTTTGAATCGCTACGACGGCAATTCTCATGCCTGGCAGCCAAAAAATACGAGACCTATATCGCATGGCACCCAACCCTCCTCAACCCGATTTGAAAAGTACTAACCAATCATCAAATATTTGTTTGGAATCGGCGAGCGGTTCTACAGCCGCTACACTCACTTATGCCTTATTGGCACCATTGTGGGGGCTGGGATTATATTTTCTGGCGCAGGCATTTGTAGTCAGTGATTTATGGGTGACTGCCATCAGTATCTTCGTGTGCAGTGTACCGATTGCACTCAGCGGACTCTATCTCAGCAGCATAACCAAAATCCAACGGCTGACTTACTACGCCAGCAAGGGATGGCTCTATCGCATTGCCAAACGACGCGTCGGTGCAACACTATTCTGGAGCGGCTGGGCGCTAATGACGTCGGTTCTGATGTTGCTTGAGTGCTATACCTATACAGACCTTGAATGGATCGTCTTTCTGCTGGTGATTCCATTGTTCTGGAGCGTCTTCCAGGTCGCGCGAAGCATCGTTGCCAGAGAGCTCAGGCCCTATCTGGTCACTGCCCAGGCCCTCAGAATTGCGCGCCGCATCACGCCGCTACTGATGCTGCTGCTCTATGTGACTCTTGTCATGCTTTTCGTGGAATTGCCGCATTACGATTCACTGCAGGAGGCGATCCATGCCCGGCAAACTGTTGCCGCCAGCCCGGCGGGCAGCGCTATCGTTCACGAACTCTCGCAGCTGCTTGCCTATTTCGACGGCGCCAAACGCTATGCAATCGGGCACTTCGGAAGTGCGGATGCCATGCTGGCCGTATTCCTGTTTGCGGCTGGCGGGTTTGCGATCTTTTTCAATGCCTGCGCCATGCTGTCTTGCTTGCTGATTCCCCGCGCGGAATACCGGCGTCTGTTTGCGCCGCTCTCGGATACGGAAACACCCCCGCCTGCTGTGCCAGGACGCATCGCAATCACGATGGGCATACTGACATTCGCCACCCTTTTCATCTATCTTCCTGGATTCGCATCACTTGAAAATGCGCTCCGGCAACGCAGTTCCCCATTTGCTGAGACCCGGCTAGTTCTGGATTTCATGGTCGAACGCATCGATAGCAACGACTACTTGCCCGGTACTGTGGCGAAAATCCGGGCAGCCCAGCTAAACGCCATGGCTACCATGACGGACATCACTTCAGCACAGCTACTCGTCGAAGCCGATAATGCCTTCGCCAGAATGGAATCGAACGTAGACGCTTTCCTAGACTGGTATTATCAGCTCTCGACAGAATATCTGCGAGTCGCCAAGCTGCTGACGGGGGATGTCGAGGACTTACTGGCCAAACAGCTGGCCGAGAGCCTGACGCATGGTGAGCCCTTTCAGCGTTTCGACGCGATGGTCACACAGGCGCTTGCGCAGCGTGATGCGGCGTTACTGGCATACCAGGAAACAATGGCTGGGATTCTCGAACGCAATCGGGTGGAAGTGCCGGATAATGTTACTATCAGCATTATCCAGACGCTTGCATTGACCGATATCGGCAGACTGCCTGCAGCCCCTGAATGGATTGGAATCGAAACCCGGCTCGGTGCTGGGGGCGTTGCCGGGGTCGTGACAACCATCATGGTCAAGAAAATTGCCGGCAAAGGCGTGTTCAAACTCGCTGCCACTTCAGCAGGAAAACTGCTGGCCGGGAAAGCTGTCGGCGCAGCCGGCGGTATTGCAAGCGGGGCAGCCACCGGGGCTGCAATCGGCTCCATTGTTCCCGGCGCTGGCACGGCCGCCGGTGCGGCGATCGGCGGTGTTGTCGGGGGTGTGCTGGCTGGCCTGGCAGTCGACAAAGGCTTGTTGGCCCTGGAGGAAGCGGTTAACCGGGATGCCTTCAGGCAGGAAATCATCACTGTCATCCAGGAAACCCGGGAAGCATTCAAAGCATCCATTACTTCAGAAACTGAGCAGACAGACCAAGACACTGCGCCCTCTTCGGTTTAACCTGCTGCGCCAAATGCGCAGACAGTGTGGTGCGATTACACACTTCGGTGGAACAGACATTCCCTCCGAGCACCCATATTCCCGAATGTTACAATTGCCTCGTTTTGAGACTGCCCAAGAATTTTACGATGCGCCCTATCCTGGATATTGCTGCGGCCCTTGATCTGCCACCTCATGCGTTGATGTGCTACGGCGAGCATATGGCGAAGCTCCGGCCAAATGTTTTGCCCAGGTCAGTGGACAACTCTAAAGGCAAAATCGTCCTGGTTTCGGCAATCAATCCCACCCGCAGCGGAGAAGGGAAAACCACGGTTGCTATCGGTTTGGCACAGGGTCTGGCCCGCATCGGCCAGCGCACCGCGCTCGCCTTGCGCGAGCCCTCGCTCGGTCCCATCTTTGGCGTCAAAGGGGGTGGCACCGGCGGTGGCCGTTGCCAGCTCGAACCCTCGACACGGATCAATCTGCATTTCACGGGTGATATGCATGCCGTCGGCGCGGCACACAATCTACTGGCTGCCCTGCTGGACAATGCAGTGCATTTTCGCAGTGAACTGGATCTGGAGCACCGCCAAGTATTCTGGCGCCGGGTGCTGGACGTGAATGACCGCGCACTGCGCGCAACCGTCATCGGGCTTGGCGGCCACCTTAATGGCGTACCACGCGAATCGGGTTTTGATATCACTGCAGCGTCGGAAGTCATGGCGATACTCTGCCTGGCTGAGGATCTTGCTGATTTGAAGGCGCGATTGGGGCGCATTCTGGTCGGATTTGACCGTTCGGGCAATCCGGTCACGGCGCAACGGCTTCAGGCGACAGGTGCAATGGCCGCCCTGCTGCAGGATGCAATCCTGCCGAATCTGGTGCAATCTACCGAAGGTGTACCGGCCTTGGTGCATGGCGGCCCGTTTGGCAATATCGCCCATGGCTGTAATAGCGTGCTCGCCACCAAAACGGCCGCCGCTTACGCAGATTTTGCCGTCACTGAAGCCGGTTTCGGTTTTGACCTGGGTGCCGAGAAATTTTTTGACCTGAAATGCCGCAGTGCTGATCTATGGCCGAGTGTGGTGGTACTGGTGGTAACCGCTCGCGCTTTACGCATTCACGGTGGCGGCGATCCCGCTCAGGCTGGGTCCATCGAAGAAATTGAACGCGGCCTGGCACACTTGGCACATCATGTGCGCAGTGTACGTGCCTTCGGTTTTGAGCCGGTTATCGCCATCAATTGCTTTGCCGGTGATAGCCAGCAGGAATTGCTCCTTATCGAGAAAAAGTGTGCCCAGTTCGGGCTGAATGCCGCGCGCTTTAACGGTTTTACCGACGGCGGTTCGGGCGCGGTAGCACTTGCACAGGCGGTTATTGCTGCTGCCGCCCAGCCAGCGCCACCCGCACGTTACCTGTATGCACTGGAATCTCCTCCAGAAGAGAAGATCAGCACCGTCGCCCGCACCATTTATGGCGCCAGCGAGTTGGAAATCAGCCGTGCCGCCAGAAAGGATCTCGAACGGGTGCGCTCACTGGGTTACGATCAGCTTCCCGTTTGTATTGCCAAGACCCATTTGTCACTCAGCAGTGACCCAACCCGGACTGACCCTGATGGATATTTCGCGCTCCCTATCGAATCGGTACGCATCGCCGCCGGCGCGGGTTACCTGTTGGTGTTGACTGGTGATATCGTCACCATGCCCGGCTTACCGCATGATCCCGCAGCCACCCGCATCGATTTATCCGATGATGGCGATATTATAGGGATTTGACTCGTTACGCGGAGTTGTTAGAACACGGGTCTCTCGCGTACAATCCTGTTAGCAAATATATCGATAAGCGGTTTTCAGTTTTTTGTAGGTCAACGCAGCCTTTGCATGGCGGCTATCGCCAATCGATGCAAGCCGGATGCATGCCATATACGCCACGCAGCAGCTAACAATTAACCAGCATTCGATTTAACGAGTGGAATGTTCAAGATCTCCATGACATTTCGCTCCGTTACCGCATCAACCTGACTGAAGAGGATACGCTGGCACCACGTCCAGACATCTAGTACTCCGTTCCGCCAAAACGCTTACATGAAATCGCGCCTTCGCCTGTCACGCGTTGCTGCAAATCCTCGCCATAGCTACGGCTATGGCGAGGATTTGCGCCTAGGAGGCGAATCCATCGATTTCATTTGTAAGCTAATTGACGGAACGGAGTACTAGTCAGATCGACACACAAAACCCTAATTTCCTGAAGTATCAATACTGTTACAATCAATATGGATGAGAATGGCAGTTTAATAGCACTTTTTACCAGCAGTTTTCTTGCAGCCACTTTATTACCCGGTGGATCCGAAGCGGTACTGGTCGGGGTATTGCTCGCTTACCCGGAACTATATTGGCCAGCCCTGCAAGTTGCGACGATCGGTAATACGCTGGGTGGCATGAGCTCTTACCTTATTGGACGTTTGTTGCCGGACGAGCAGGCGTTGTCCAAAAAGATCGGGCGACATATTCATGGATTGGAATGGACGCGCCGTTATGGGGCGCCGATTCTGTTTCTATCCTGGCTGCCGGTAATCGGCGATGTGTTGTGTGTGGCAGCCGGCTGGCTACGCATACATTGGCTACCGGCAGCACTATTTATCGCTGCCGGTAAATTTGTGCGATACTGGATAATCGCTTCGGCGATTAACTGAACGCCGCAGTCAGATCAGCGGCTGACATTCAATCTTCTCTGGGTGCCGGCAGCTGCTGGAAACAGGCTTGCTTGGCTCCCAGACTTGTACCATTAACCATACCGATTGGCCACGCCGACCGGATTATTTTCCAAACAGCTTCTTCAACTCTCCGCTCTGGAACATTTCGGTCATGATATCCGACCCGCCAATGAACTCGCCATTGACGTATAACTGCGGAATGGTCGGCCAGCTGGAGAATTCCTTAACCCCTTGTCGAATTTCCGGATCAGCCAGCACATCCACTGCATAAAAGTCCTCAACGCCACACGCATTCAATATTCTAACTGCATTGGCCGAGAAACCGCATTGAGGCTGCTGGGGAGTGCCCTTCATATACAACACAACCGGATGGGTCGATACTTGCTGCTCGATGGCATCAACAATGTCCATATTTTTATCTCTCCTTATATTTTATAAAATTACTGCGAAGCTTTCAGAATAACTGTCGTGCTGACCAGGCTATCTTACACAAGATTGGTCCGCTGGCAACGTCAAACATGGCTTGTTCCCATCTCTCAAAGACATTCGGCAATGGAAAAAGATCCGCGCTGTCCGCCACTGACACGCTCGATTCCGGCAAGATCAGTCCTGCTGAATATGGAGGCAAAACCTGCTTGTTCCAGTAATTCACGGCAAGTGCCGGCCTGGTCATAACCATGTTCGAGCAGCAGCCAGCCATCCCGGTGCAGATAACCCGCGGCATGTGTGATAATTTGACGAATGCAATCCCATCCATTGTGTTTTGCCACCAGCGCCAAGTCCGGTTCAAAACGCAGGTCGCCTTGCGCCAGATGCGGATCGCCTTCGGCAATATACGGCGGATTGGCTACAATGACATCAAACGTCTCTCCAGCAGGCAAATTCGAATACCAGTCCCCCTGCACGAATGTGACATTGTCAACAGCATGCGCTTGGGCATTTTCGTGTGCCACGGCCAGTGCGCGGGAGGATAGATCGACTGCGGTCACTTGGGCCAGAGGGCGATGCTTGGCGATTGTGAGGGCGATGGCGCCACTGCCGGTACCCAAATCAAGCACCCTGCTGCAACGATCGAGCGCGATATTGGATAATGCCGTTTCCACCAGCAATTCTGTTTCAGGGCGAGGAATCAGTACATCCGGCGTGATTTTCAGGATCAGATCATAGAACCCTCTCTCGCCAGTCAAATAAGCGACGGGCTCTCCTGCCGCACGCCGCTTCAACATTTGTCGGAAACGGGCCGCTTCGGTCGGGCTCAATTCACGATCAGCATGCGCAATAAGAAAAGCGCTATTGACCGCCAACACACTTTGCAGCATCCAGCGTGCTTCCAGCCTATCGACCTGTTGAGTCCAATTCTGGAGCGCTTCACCAACAGTTATCGCATTGCAGGGCTTTGCTTGCTCAGGCAAGTAATTCGGATTCCTGGTCACTTCTCTATTAGGGCAGTCAGTTGCGCGGCCTGGTGTTCGGCGACCAAGGCCGAGCACAATTCTTCCAGGTCTCCATCCATGGTTTGATCCATTTTATACAGGGTGAGGTTAATCCTGTGATCGGTAACTCGTCCCTGTGGAAAATTGTAAGTACGAATCCGTTCCGAACGTTCGCCACTGCCCACCAGAGATTTTCGGGTGGCAGCCTGCTCCGCCTGTTGCGCCTGCATTTGTTTGTCGAGAATGCGCGCAGCCAGGATGCTCATCGCCTGTGCTTTGTTTTTATGCTGGGAACGTCCTTCCTGACACTCAACCACGATACCGGTGGGCAAGTGTGTGATTCGTACGGCCGAGTCTGTTTTATTGATATGCTGTCCCCCTGCTCCGGATGCGCGAAAGGTATCAATCCTCAACTCGGCAGGATTTAACGTCACCTCCGAGATTTCATCGGCTTCCGGAATAACGGCTACGGTGCACGTGGACGTATGCACCCGGCCTTGCGTTTCAGTGACCGGAACGCGTTGAACACGGTGCCCGCCCGATTCGAATTTAAGTTTGGAATACGCACCATGGCCAATGATACGGGCAATGATTTCCTTATATCCGCCTATTTCGGAAGGGCTTTGCGAAACAATTTCAACTTGCCAGCCTTTCCGTTCTGCATAGCGCGTATACATGCGAAACAAATCGCCCGCGAACAAAGCCGATTCATCCCCTCCAGTTCCTGCACGTATTTCCAGGAAGATATTGCGTTCATCGTTCGGATCTTTGGGCAGTAATTGCTTCAGCAATTCTGATTCAAGCGTGGCCAGTTTTTGCTTGCCTGTTTCTATTTCGGACTCGGCAAAATCGCGCAATTCCGGATCTGCACACATCTCCTTGGCTGTGGCCATGTCGCGCTCTACCTGCTGGTAGGCATGATAAAGCTCGACCACCGGCACGATCTCGGCCCGCTCACGCGATAGCTTACGGAAATTATCCAGATCAACCGTGACTTGCTCATCGCTCAACAACTGATCCAATTCCTCCAAACGCACACTCAGGCGAGTGAGCTGGTCCATAATGCCTTTATTCATTGCGGATTATGTAATTGGTACAATCGGTTGACCAACTCGATCAGTTGCTCACGCTCGTCATCCGCCGTGTGATTCAGAACAGTGGATGGAAGATGTAGGAATTTATTGGCCAGGCCTTTACTTAAGGACTCCAGAACCTGGCCTGGATCTTCTCCCTTGGCCAGCAGCTTGTGCGCACGGGTCAGTTCATGCCGACGGAAACGTTCCGCCTGGTCACGCATCGCGCGGATCGTTGGCACCGTTTTCCTGGCGGCGACCCAACGCATGAAATCGAGCACATTCGAATCGATAATGGTTTCAGCCTGTGTCACGGCATTTTGGCGATTATCCAGCCCTTCCTTAACGATGTCAGCCAGATCATCTACGTAGTACAGAAACACATCGTCCAGCTCGGCCACTTCCTGCTCGACATCACGCGGGACAGCCAGGTCAACGATAAAAATGGGACGATGCTTGCGTAATTTGATCGCGCGCTCCAGCATGCCCTTGCCCAATATCGGCAAAGGGCTTGCCGTACAGGTCACGACAATATCATGCAGCGCCAGTTGCTCGGGCAATTCACCCAGGGATATCGAATGGGCGTTAAAGCGCCGTGACAAGGCCTCCGCCCGTTCAATGGTACGATTTGCCACTGTAACGGAAACAGGGCGTCTGGCGACGAAATGCGCAGCGCATAGCTCGATCATTTCACCCGCACCGATGAACAGCACGCGCTGCTCGCTGATATCGCCAAAAATGCGTTCGGCTAAACGTGCTGCCGCTGCCGCCATGGAAACCGAACAGGCACCTATTTCGGTAGAGGTTCGCACTTCCTTGGCGACAAAGAATGTGCGCTGGAACAGCTTGTGCAGCAACAAACCCAGTGTGCCTGCCTGTTCAGCCGACTTGACGGCATTTTTCATTTGCCCCAGGATCTGTGGTTCGCCCAGTACCATGGAATCCAGTCCGCTCGCGACACGAAACGCATGTTTTACCGCTTGTTCATGCGGCAATTTGTACAAATAAGGCTCAAGGTCGCCTGCCTGGATATGATGAAAATCAGCCAGCCAGTTAACTGCTTTGTCGGGAGCATCGGTATTGCAGTACACTTCCGTGCGGTTGCAAGTGGAAACGATCGCCGCTTCTTTCACGAGCTGATGACCTACCAGGTCCTGGAGCGCGTGTTGCATGGACTCATCCGGGAAAGCAACATGCTCACGTATATCTAGAGGAGCTGTATGATGATTGATACCAAAAGCAAAAAGTCGCATGGAAAATATCTCAGTGACGCCTGTCCAAAAGTTGCTAATTATAACGGAAGTTTTGATACCATCAATCAAAGGAAGTTGCCATGATTGCTTAACTATTTACATATATCTTACCGTTCCGGGAATGTTACTTGACACCCGGGCCATGACATTTCTACCATACCGGTTTATTTAGGGAGCAATTGTGTCAATCGAGTCAATCAGGGGCTTTATCGCCAAAGACATGGAAGATGTCGATAGCGTCATCCGGCGAAAGCTTCATTCTCAAGTCGCACTTATCCAGCAAGTCAGCGAATATATCATTCAAAGTGGGGGAAAGAGACTGCGTCCGGCATTAGTTGTATTGTCGGCCGGCCTGTTCAATTATTCCGGATCCCACCACCATAATTTGGCAGCAGTCGTTGAATTCATCCATACCGCCACACTATTACATGATGATGTGGTGGACGATTCCAAATTACGGCGCAATCAAGCCACGGCCAACGCATTGTTTGGCAATGCTGCAAGCGTACTGGTGGGCGATTTTCTCTATTCACGCGCATTCCAGATGATGGTGGAAGTCGGCAATATGCGGATCATGGAAGTGCTGGCGGACGCCACCAACACCATTGCCGAGGGTGAAGTCCTGCAATTACTCAACTGCCGTGATCCGAATGTAGAAGAAGAAAACTATTTGCGCGTTATCCGCTATAAAACCGCCAAACTCTTCGAGGCCGCCGCCAGACTGGGAGCCATTCTGGGTGGCGCCACGACGGCCGAAGAAGAAGCGCTGGCCGCTTATGGTATGCACTTGGGTACCGCATTTCAACTGGTCGACGATTTATTGGATTATTCCGGCGATGATCAGGATACCGGCAAAAATTTGGGTGACGACTTGGCAGAGGGCAAACCGACTCTGCCGCTGATTTTTGCAATCCGCGCCGGCACGGATGCCCAAGCTGCCATCATTCGACACGCGATTGAAACAGGCGGCATAGACGGATTTGAGCCGGTACTGCAAGTCATACAGGAAACAGGTGCACTGAAATATGCCATGCAACGCGCCCAGGAAGAAGCAAATATGGCTACCGCGGCTATCTCCGCAGTTGCTGATTCTAACTACAAGCAATGTCTGCTACAATTAGCCGAGTTTGCAGTCGTAAGAAACCATTGATATGGCATCATCCAGATGAGTTTAATGGTGTGTTTGCCATTACCGGTATTACTGGTTTTAGGTACCTCTGAAAATTCAGCGATTTAAACAAGACGAGGCGAGAACAAAAAATGTTGACGCAGCATATGATGGATATGTAAGGAGACATTTTTTGTGAACAACGACGTATTGTGACGAAATATGGAATTCTAGAGGTACCCTTTAATGAATAATAGTGTTATTCACGGGGTGTAGCTCAGCCTGGTAGAGTACTGCGTTCGGGACGCAGGAGCCGGAGGTTCGAATCCTCTCACCCCGACCATTCGTGACTTATTATCATGCCAAAAACTGGACGGTCAGCTTGCTGTAAATCTGGATCGTCCTGCCAGCCATGAATCCCCTATAGACAGACGAGCCGGATATTGATGGATCCTTTTTTGCTGATATAGGCACAGCTGAATCAATCAGTATTGGGGAAAACGATTTACTTAAAAGCCAAGTTCTGCTAGCAAATTGTCGACTTGATCCTGGTTGGAAAATGTATCCAGTTGGTTCTTGGGATTGATGACCGGACCATTGATCAACCCCTCTTCTTTCTTCGTTGCCCGATCCTTGTTAGGAGAATTATCAATTAGCAGCTGCAGCATTTCGCGCTCAATGGTCTCAATCGTCCGAGCGATCTTCTGAATGACCTGACCGGTCAGATCCTGGAAGTCCTGTGCCATCATAATTTGCAGCAAATAGGCTTTTGTGGCATCGGTTTGCTTGGGCACGTCATTCAGAAAATCAAGTGTCTGTACCAGCGCCTCCTTGAATGCCTGTTGGTCGATGGTCGTAGTTTGCGCGGTCTCGAACGCCTGATTCCAGCGTCTGGCCAAATCAACCGCACCGGCAGACAGATTTTCCTGAATCGGCTGGGCGCTTTCGACGGCGAACAGGCAATCCTCGGCAGCCTGCGTCGTTTTGCTAATTACATAGGCGAGTCTATCTTTACTATCAGAAATTTCGAGATTGGCTTGCTGTAAACGTCTGTCATAGCCTAATTCCCGCAGACTGTTGTGTAAATCCCTGGTGAGACGGCCAATCTGGTCAAAAATCTTTTTGTCCGCCTCTTGAGGATGATCAACCGTCTGAGCGCATTGCGGGGTCACTGGTAGAGCTGCTGCGTTATCAGATTCAATCACAATATGTTCAGAAGTGGCTTTTTCTGTACAAGGCAGACTGGCATCGATAGGTTCATTCATTTTCACCTCTTGCTGGTCCATGATATCTGGATCATCTTGATATTCAGGCATGCACAGCCATATTTTGCAGAATTTTATTCAGCTTCTCTTCTAGTGTCGCCGCCGTGAACGGTTTCACAATATAGCCACTTGCACCTGCCTGGGCGGCAGCGATAATATTTTCCTTTTTTGCCTCGGCGGTAACCATCAATACGGGTATGTCTTTCAATAATTCGTCTGCACGCACATTCTGAAGCATGGTCAGACCATCCATGTTGGGCATATTCCAGTCGGAAACCACAAAATCAAAATTCCCCTCTCTGAGCTTCTTTAATGCAACGACACCATCTTCTGCTTCTTCCACATTACTGAATCCCAATTCCTTAAGTAAATTACGAACAATTCTGCGCATTGTGGAAAAATCATCAACCACTAAGAATCTCAAATTTTTATCTATCATCACCAGTCTCCTCGACAATTTATTATAGCTGCCGGCGTTCTTGGCAGCATTAGCTGCCAATGATGCGCTGCGCGAAATCTCGCTGAATGATCTATTTATACTGCCAGATCAAACCTTCGGTAGAAATACCTGCATTTGCAGAATAAGCGCCCCAAAATATCCCGACTCCCATCGGTCTTATACTCCATTTCAAGATAACGGCACCTTACAAGAAAAAGTTTAGCCTTTTTTAGCGTAAAAGCTGTTTGGAAATACCTGTTTTAGGCCTTTCTTCTCAACATAATAAAATCTTGGGGATGTGATCCTCTCCGGATATAACGGGGTCACTGCAGTGCATTCTGTGTTGCCATCATGGTGCTGAAGAGATGCGTGGCCGTTATTGCTTTGCTGTCGTCATTGCGACGAGTCTGGAAAAATAGAGCGGTCAGGCTGGTCTCTATGTCATACCTATGTCATAGAGGCGACAGACAAGTAAGTTTGTAGACGCAGCAGTTATTCACTGCTCTCGTTAGTCTGAATCAGGAAAAATCCGAGCATGTCCGCCCGCATGGGCTGCTGTGTGATTGTGATGGATTCGGGAGAGGGACACAAGCGGAACTGGAGGGTCTTTACAAATCCAGCTTACAGTCAAACATTCGGTCTCTAATTCGTGGTTGATCGCTGCTATAACGACCAGCTGTTTTTTTATCGCCCGATTGCTGACAATATTACGAGCCGGATTGCACGATTTTTATGCCATTGTCGGATTATATGTTACCCGATGACTTAAAAACCGTACATTCCGGTCCACCCGATTGATTAATCAGATTCAGGCAACACGAACTTGCCGCTTGGCTTTTCTTCCCGAAAGGTGATGGTTGGAAAAACGCTGGAATTGCTCGAAGCCGGTCACATTGACCGCACCGCCACGATTGACATAGATCTCTTCAAAGCGCTCCAGGTACTCCATGAAGGTATGATCGACCAGATCGGCATGCTGAAAATCCAGCACCACTTCTTTGCCTGATTCAAGATTTTTCAAGACCTTTTTGAATCCAATCAGATTCGAAAAAATGGCCGCACCGAAAAATGTCATTCGGTATATGCCATCTTCATAGGTTAATTTGTAACGCGGTGTGAAAAGATTATCGAATTTTGCGCCATTAACGATATGAAAAACGAATTTGGTGAGAATACCGGATGCAATCCCGATCAGTAGATCGGTTTCTACCGTCACCAGCACGGTTACGAGGAAAATTGTGAGCTGCTCGCTGCCAACTTTATAAATCTTGAAATACAGATGTGGTGCTGTTAAGCGGTAACCGACAAATACCAGCATAGCTGCCAGTGCCGCATTGGGAATAAGCTCGATTACCGGAATAAATAGCAGCATCGCGAGCAACAGGAAACAGCCATGAAAGAAATTTGACCAGCGGGTCCGCGCGCCCAGCTCAACATTGGCGGAACTTCGCGCCACCTCCGAAATGGCAGGCAATCCTCCCAAACAAGCCGTCATGGTATTGGCCACACCGACCCCCCACAAATCCTTGTTAAAATCGGATTCACGTTTCCATGGATCGATACTATCTATGGCTTTGACTGTCAACAAAGATTCCAGGCTGCCAATCAACAGAAACATGATCACGTATTTCCAGAAAGTTACAGTTCCGATTGCCGAGAAATCGGGATTAAAAGCCACCGTCCCCCAGAAATCGCCGATCTGTACCAGTGCATGAATGGGCTGTGTGGATTTAAAGTCGAATACAATTGCACAAGGGATGGCGAGCAACAGGATGACCATGGGCGCAGGAATCTTGCGCAGAAACGAAAAACTGATACTACGCCAGAAAAACATCAGTACCAGACTGCCCATACCGACCGTACCAAGCATCATATTCATTCTGCTTAACGAATTCGGAATCTCGGCCAGCAATTCATCAGGTTCCATGCCCGCCAGATCAGCGGGATCAATGCCCAGCATCACATGGATCTGCTTTGAAATAATGATGATCCCAATCGCGGCCAGCATGCCATGCACAGCAGAATGCGGAAAAAAATAGCTCAACGCACCTGCCTTCATGAAACCCAGGAGAATCTGCAAAACGCCGGCGACCACCATGACACCCAATGCGAGATGCCAACCTTCCAAGCCTCCGCCCATCTCGAGTACACAGCCTGCAGTAATTGTAATTAGACCTGCCGCAGGCCCCTTGATTGTTAAGTGCGACCCACCGAGTAAAGATCCGAGTAAACCCGCAATCATTGCGCTCAGCACACCCATGGCGGGCGGGAATTCTGCCGCCTTGGCAATCCCCAGACTCAATGGCAGCGCCAGCAAAAAAACCAGCAAGCCTGCGGTGAAATCATGCGTAAAATTCTGTTTTAGACCAAGCCACCAATCTTTGGGTATATCATTTTTTATTGTATTTTGATTCTCTGTATTCATTTTCGTCTTCGCGTACAAGAATTCCTATCCACGCTCTGATGAGATCTATTGCTAAGGATGCCAGCTGCCAGGAGGATTATTTGGTTGAAAGATTCTTCGAGGTGCCGGCAAATATGCCCTAACATCCGATCAGAGCCCTTAATTACTTTTCCACTCCACGATTCTCAATACAACAACTGCCTTACTTTCGGATTGCTTCATCCAGCGATGAAGCAATCTGAATTCCTGGTCAGTCCAACCATTTGCTTAAATAAATGTTGATCAGATCAATAACTGCCCGGGCCTTGATGACAAGCCCGAGGTCTATCATTTCTGAACCCATCACCATGCTATGATTGTTGGCTGGCACCGGCACGGGCACCAAGTGATTGGCTTCTTCCCGGAAAAATACCGCTGCAACCACACCGGCAAACAGGAATTTTTTGCTGGCGGACTGCATCGGCCGCATGGTATCGGACTGATATACAAACACAGGACTACCGCTTGATCCTGGATATACTGCGGCATCAATGAGAAATTCCCGCCTACCCTCGAAATCGAGTGCGATCGGTGTCGCGGTGGTCCCGCGTCTCAGGATAGGCATGAGATTGACCTGGTCCCACACACCGCTCGGGTAGCCAACAAACAGCACCTCCTCCAGCGCATCGAGTGTGTGCTGGGCTGGCGTATCCAGCGACAGCCGGCTATCGATCGTGTGATAATATAGTTCAACGCCTTGGTCATGAGCGGATTGCTCAAGCGGGCGCAACGGAATGATGGCGAGATCAACTTCAGGATCAGGGTGCATGAACCAAGCATGCGAAAAATCTTCGATATTGAGCTGGAAGCGCTGACCGAATGCTGGCTGACCATTGCGCTTCTGCGTAAAAACCAGACCGCCACAGCGTACGCTGTCTACCAAGTGGCGATTCGTGACAATAAAATTATGCGCACCACGCGCATGCACGTGGTTCACGACAAATGCCGTGCCAGAACCCTCGCTGCCGTCCTCTAGCACGGTATCCACCCGGATGGTATTAAACAGCAATCTTTTGGTGATGGAATTAATTTCCATAAGCAATCTCTTTTTATCAGAGCCAGACTTCGGCGTATTTCATCATAGGAAACCAATCATCATGAGATCCAACGGAGCATGTTCATGACGTCCTCAGTCTTTGCGTGCTCTCTGGTTGAGATTCTCTATGGCACGCCCGACGGCAAAAGCAGCTTCTTCTGCATCGGCTTCATTACCCATCATGGTCAGCCGCCCAAAGTTTCCAAAGGGCTTCAGATCCACCAAGGTCACGTGAGCGGCCTTTTCTGCCTCGTTGGCAGCATAAACGGCATAACCAGCCGGTTCCACCTCCAGAATAAACATGCTCTTGCCAGGCAGGATCATGGAGCCTTTACGCAGTTGCCGGTTGATAAGCGTGGCATGGTCCGGAGTGATGGCCCGAATAATTTCATTCCATGAGATTTTGCATGGCATGCGGGTTTCAAGCGTGGTATCCAGTTCGCGCAATATAATGCTGCCAGCTTCAAGGACTTCACTCTGACTGCGGTAGTGAATCTCCATGGAGCCGAATGAGCGTTCGACGACCTGCTCACCCATACGTACGTTGGATTCTTTCAACGCAATATCGGATAGGCGATGGACCGCCATGCCTGGCGCCACTTCAATCCACATGCAGGCATCACCCGGAATAGGCAGAAAACCCTGAGAAGAAGTAGCCAGATACGACGCCAGCTGGGGTTGCAAAGAGTCGATAAAAACAAAAGTGCGTAAAGTGATGCGCATGGATGCTTCAGCGTGTCAGGCCCATATACAGCATTGGCAGCTTTTCAGGCAGTTTCTCCACGTGATCCAGCACGGTGAAGTTATTGGGACCAAAAATACGTGATACATATTGATCAGCATGAGGATCCAGCGATAAGGCATAGGTTATGATACCTTCGCGCGCCAGTTCTTCCACGGCCCGTTTGGTATCGAAGCGCAAATACTGCGGATCACGCACATCATTATCGGCAGGCTCGCCGTCGGTAATGACAAACAGGATTTTTTTATTCTTGGGTTGCTGTTTCAGAAACGAAGCGGCGTGACGCAAGGCAGCTCCCATCCGGGTCGAGTAGGAACCATGCATGGCTGCAAGCCGTGCCTTAACCATATCGTTGTAAGGTTCACCAAAATCCTTGAAACGGTAATAATGTACATCATGCCGGCCATCGGAACAGAATCCGTGCAGGGCAAAAGGATCACCGATGCGATCCAGTGCGTCGGATAAAAGCACCGTCGCGGCACGAGTTAGATCCATCACCGAATAATCCTGGCCCCGTACTTTGTCGTTCGACGACTCTGACATATCCAGCAACACCATCGCCGCCAGATCCCGCAAGCTACGCTTGTAACGCATCATGATGCGGGTATCGGGCTGCTGCCGCATGCGAATGTCTATCATGGCCCGTACAGCGGCGTTGATATCCAGCTCGTCGCCGTCCTCTACCCGGCGTATACGTTGTATGCCCTGGGGAATCATGGACTCAATCAGAAATTTAAGCCGCGAGATGACTGGTTTATGGTCCTCAATAATGTTCTCGATCAATTCCAGATCGCCCAATTTGGGCCGCCGCTCCAGAACGGTTGTCCAGCTGGGTCGCTCAAGTTGAATCTGGTAGTCCCACTCGTGATAATGATGGGGATCGGAAACAGGTTCCTTGCCCTCCAGAGCATTGATGGTCACTCCTTCCTGATCGAGATAGAATTCAGTGGGTAACACCCAGATTTCCTGGGCATCATCGCCAGCGAACTCGCAGTCCAGCGCATTCACCATCTCCATCACGCTAACCTTTTTCCGGATCTGTTTCGGCCCCCAGGTTGCCTCCAATGCTTCCAGCTCGCTGTATTCAGCGGATTCCCAAACGGTACGGTTATCATCTCGATAAATTGCACGCAGCCCATCGGTACGCGGGCTGTATTCGGGCAAGGGTATTTGTGCCAAGTGATGCGCAAGCTCGATACCAATGTTCCAGCTGATCTGATTGCTGGATAAATCTTCTTCCATGCGGAACAGCGCCAGCCCTTTTTGTACCCACGGATGCGGATCATCGCTGTTTTCTTCCAGCAGCGCTCTAGCCAGTCGATTCAGCAGATCGCCAACCGTCTTCGGCTCACTGTAATCCGCATCGGGGTGAAACGCCAACCAGTCAGCCCGCATGCCAGGAAATTGCTGGCATGCGAGCGCTTCGACCCTGGCATCCTCAATCACCTCGATGATGGCCATCTGGGTAGTATTGAGCATTTGCATGGAAAGCGGTTCCTTGGTGAAGGCCAGATGTGACGCACAGTGATTAACAACCGCGCGATAGATCTCGAGCGCCGGAATCACGGCTTCGGGAGGTGTCGCTTCGCCTAAATACTTGTAGTCATCATAGGCATCGGCGATATGGATCACATGACGCTCAATATAGGGTTTGAGGCCTTCACGGCTTTCATAGTCACCGGCAGTGGGACGAAGAAAGAAATCACGCCCCCACATGGCGCGCAAATAGATATTGAGCCGTCTTTGCACATCCACAAACAACGTACCCTTGCGCTCGGATTGCAGCACTGAAAGCGCATCCGGACTCTGTAGGGAAAAATAACGCGCCTGGCCCTCAAAATCAGTTTTGTAGGCTTGCGCGCCCCATTGCACCCAGCGCCGCAGGCCGCCCAAGGTAAGCTGTGTAAGCAGCTGGTCCAGGTTCTCGAGCATGGGACGCAGACCTCGCGGTGCCTGTGCCAGCATGATCGAGAGAACGTTCAGGTAATTGCGAAAAAGTTCTTCATCACCCAGTCTCTCCGCGGCAAGTGGCGCAGTGCCAACCACGAGCGTGAGTACCTGGCCAGAAGTTTTCGAGGCCATGGACAACAGGAAGTTCACCACATCCGGCAACACATCTTCACCAATGGCGCGCGCTACTTGTGGCATCTCCTGAATAAAAGTGACCACCAATTCTTCGCCACGTCCCAGGCTGTGCAGCGCCAGGGCCCCTTTGAGATAATTGTCCAAGCCTCGTGCAGAAAATACCCGCGCAGCCTCGTTCCAGGCGGCACGCAATACTTCCTGAGATTTACTGGGTAAATCATTCAGAAGTTCCTGGTATTCTTCGAGATGGATAGCCATTTAAGCTGGATTCCTCAGTTGAGCGGGCTGCATGTCCGGTTTTCAAGGCACAACAACATCGACAGGTGAAGCCATCCCAAGGCGTTGCGATCCAGCCCCGTATTCCGGAAATCGTGCAATTCGGCCCGTGCTATTGTCACCAATGGGGTGAACAGGAAGATCATCACTTATTCTTTTTATCCCAATAGGCCGACCATAAATCTTAGCGGCCCGTTGAGACATTGAGATTTAGTTGTCTGAAGTGAATGACTCGCTTGTCTTATGCCCTGTGCATATGGTTTTTACCCGCACGCACACAATCTAGAAATAGGTAGTGACAGCCGAATCCAGGGCATCCCGCATATCCGGATCATCGGTAATCGGACGTACCAATGCAACACGACAGGCTGCCAGTGGCGATACGCCTTTGCTAATCAGGGAACCGGCATAGATCAACATACGCGTGGAGAGGCCCTCATCCAGGCCATGCCCCTTGAGATTACGCGCGCGTTCGCCAATATATACAAGATTCTTGGCAATTTCTAGGCTCACACCTGACTCATAGGCAACGATCTCTGCCTCGACAGCATGCTCGGGATAATTAAAATCCAGCGCACCAAAACGTTGTTTGGTTGACTGTTTGAGATCCTTCATGAGTGATTGATAACCGGGGTTATAGGAAATCACCACCTGAAAATCCGGATGTGCTTCAACCACTTCACCCTTCTTTTCGAGCGGAAGCATACGCCGCGCATCAGTTAAGGGGTGGATCACCACGGTGGTATCCTGGCGCGCTTCCACAACTTCATCCAGATAACAGATCGCGCCATGACGGGCGGCAACGGTCAACGGACCATCCTGCCAACGAGTGCCATTGGCATCGAGCAGATATCGGCCAACCAGATCCGACGCGGTCATGTCCTCGTTACAAGCGACAGTAATCAGCGGTTTGCCAAGTTTCCAGGCCATGTATTCCACGAAGCGCGTTTTACCGCATCCGGTAGGCCCCTTCAGCATGATGGGCATGCGCACGGAATAAGCGGCTTCGTAAAGCTCAACCTCGTCGTTGATCAGGCGATAGTAAGGCTCTTGTTTGATGTAGTATTGTTCCAGCGTTTCCGACAAGGCCGGACTCGTGGAAGAATGCTCAGCAGCGGGCTGATAAGCAGCTGCCGCACGCGCCAGCGCACGATGACGAGGTATATAGGTTCGGTTAAAACTATCGTTACGCATAAAAAGCTCCTGCTATGCTGGTCAATCCGGCCAAACACGTTCTGGAAACAGCGTGTTATGACTGGCTTGTATGTCATTGGCTGAAGTCGTGCCAGAACCCGGCTTGGTGGCCGATTTTACAGCCGGCTTGCCAGCCGCCGGCTTACTAGGCGTCGGCTTGGCAGATGACGTTGACTTAGCGACAGACGGCGCTTCTGGAGCTGAATTTTCAGTTTTGGATCGCAGCGTCCCTTTTGCTTGCTGTACGCTGGTCGAGAGTTTATCTTTCAGTTCACTCATGATGGCATTACCTCGTTAATGATTGCTTCAATTTCTTCTGCAGCCCGCATACCACGCTTCCCCATTTGATAAACTGAAACACCTTCCAGCGCTGCACTGCGATAAGCGGCACGGCGGCGAATCATGGCATTTAGAACCGGGATACCAAAATCTGCCAGGACATCCTGCATGGCAGCCGAAAGTGCGCTATTTAACTCCAGTTGGTTAATCACCAAATAAGCCCGAATAGCCGGATTTGTCTTTTTGATCTCTTCTATTTCCTGCGACAGCTGCAAAGTCGCCCACAAATCGATCGGTGAAGGCAAAACGGGAATTAACGCAATATCACAGGTTTGTAGTGCTTGGTGCGTCGCTTGTTTTTCCAGCGAAGGCGGGCAGTCAAGCACAATGTAGCGAAAAGTAGGATAATTTTGATACAAAATTTGTGCATCCCCAATTTCACTCATCGACTCCACCGGTGCGGAAAAATTCCCCTTCCCCATACTCGCCCATTGTCTGGCAGAGCCCTGGGGGTCGATATCCAGCACGACTGTATTGCCACGTTGCGTCAAACCGGCAGCCAAATTCATTGCCAGGGTGGTTTTACCTGCACCACCCTTCTGATTGATCACAGCAATGACGTTGGCGGCCATGTTCACTTTTCCGTTTTCTCATAAAGCAGATTAATTTGTGTTGCCAATCCGAATTCTGCCTCACTCAGGCTAGCTTCTTGGCTCGCATCCAGCGTGATATTAACGTAAGTGCTCGAAAAATTGATATTCTGTGGATGCAGACCGGTTTCTTCCGCCAAAGCTGCCAGCGCGTCGAGAAAATTGCGCGTTCCACTATAGCGCTCAAATTCAAACCGCTTGAACAAAGTTGGCGGCTGGTTCCGTGCTTCCCACCCTTCCGGCAACTCAGTCATGTTTGGTCTGCTCCATTTTCATGTCGTCGATTTCGTGCACATGTGCGATTTCCTCGCGCAGAATAGACTCCAGCAAGGCTGCGGTATCGGTGTCATGCATGCGTTGTGCGTGCGCCAGTGCGTCCTGATAGAGGTGCACCGCGTCGACCTCAAGTGCGCGATCCACTGCCAGCAACACATCGCGACTCCGACCAAGCCGCACAGGCGCCAGATTGGTAGCAGAAGGCGCTACGCCCAGCTGAATAAGCCGCTCCATCAACCGCTCGGCGTGCTCCATCTCCTCGGCCGCTTCATGACGCAATTTCTCTGCCAGTGCGATATCTCCCCATAAACGGGCCAGTACACTTTGTGCAAGATATTGTTGAACAGCGCTCATCTCATGGGTGAGTGCTCTTGTCAACCAACCCAGCGTACGCGAGTCGACACTCATAGATTCTTGCTTAGCTGCGAGTCGAAGTTATTTCTGCATCGCGCCCACCACCGCTGGCATCAGGCTTGGCCGGCAGCATCCCTTCCACTTCACTGTGTACACGCGCAATGATATGTGCCGCTACCAGGCCATCACCCACGCGCTCACAGGCATCAGCGCCCGCGCGCACGGCCGCATTCACTGCACCCGTCTCGCCGCGCACCAGTACGGTCACATAGCCACCGCCGACAAACTGACGTCCGATCAAACGTACCTCAGCCGCTTTGGTCATGGCATCCGCCGCCTCGATTGCAGGCACCAGACCCCGGGTTTCAATCATGCCAAGAGCAATACCCATATATTCAGCCATTTTGTAAAAACTCCTAAAATAAACATTTGCCGCAATAGAAATTATATTTATGCGGAAGGTTTCGTTGGTAAGATGCCTTCTACTTCACCATGTACACGCGCTATGATATGCGCCGCCACCAAGCCATCACCAACGCGCTCACAAGCATCCGCGCCCGCGCGCACCGCCGCATTCACCGCACCAGTTTCGCCGCGCACCAGTACGGTCACATAGCCACCACCGACAAACTGACGTCCGATCAAACGTACCTCAGCCGCTTTGGTCATGGCATCCGCCGCCTCGATTGCAGGCACCAGACCCCGGGTTTCAATCATGCCAAGAGCAATACCCATATATTCAGCCATTTTGTAAAAACTCCTAAAATAAACATTTGCCGCAATAGAAATTATATTTATGCGGAAGGTTTCGTTGGTAAGATGCCTTCTACTTCACCATGTACACGCGCTATGATATGCGCCGCCACCAAGCCATCACCAACGCGCTCGCAAGCATCCGCGCCCGCGCGCACCGCCGCATTCACCGCACCAGTTTCGCCACGTACCAATACAGTCACATAGCCGCCTCCAACAAATTGACGTCCAATTAAACGCACCTCAGCTGCCTTCGTCATGGCATCCGCTGCCTCAATCGCGGGAACCAGACCCCGGGTTTCAATCATGCCAAGAGCAATACCCATATGTTCAGCCATTTTGCTACTCCTCTTTAATAAATTTAAAAATACGTAATTCCCATTACTCGACCTAAGAAATATTTATTGTGCTGAGCACTCCTGCTTTTATTTCTACTTTACTCACTCCAATTATCGATAATGCCGCAGATGGTTAGATCGGTCATTATCGTCACATCAGGCATTGCCATACGTGCTGCGCTGCCACTAGTAGTAATCACCCACTTACCAGTCGGAACACCCACAGGATCAGTTGCCACCAGCAATTTACCTGCTTGATTCTCTAGTACGCGTAACGAGGAAGCTCTTAATCCTGCCACACGGCGCGTACATACCAACTCGTCTTTAACGCGCATAATTTCCATTAGCCGTTCTTCTCTTCTACCCATTGATCGATAATACCGACGATGGTCAAATCACTTGGATATTCCTTACTTCCCGCCGCCTCACGTGCAGCAGACGATCCAACGCAAATCACCCAATCTCCGGGAATACAGCCTACTGCATCGACAGCAACACTTGGCGTCCCTCCAGTTTTGTCCCTTACTACCAACAAAGGACGATGACCCATTTCCTTGATCCTGTTGGTCGATACCAGTGTTTTTTCTACTTTCATGATTCTCATAAACTACCTCGGTGAACCAGCCAAATTAATGCACAGCTTCCTGAATTTCATCATCTATAAATGTGCAACGCTCACTGCCCTCCCGGTCACTGACCGCAATTTGACAATCGATCAAGCCTTGTGCACACAGCTGCGCATAACGTGCCCTAATCGCAGCTTTGACACGACGACAGCGTAGGATCGCGCGCTCACGGGAACCTGGCACTCTTGAAGAATAATAAAAATGTATCAATACTGGCTCGGCGAGGCCATGCTTGATGTTGAGGTTGGTAAAAATCTTGATCCCAACATCAATATCAGTCGCTCCTTCTTCAACCGTATCAAGATGTGCAAAATAGAATTTATTGCGCAGCTGTAACTCGCTGATTGCTTCACCAACACATATGAAACGTTCGTTGTGACCAATAACCGAGTATCGCCCAGCATGATATTGCACGACATACTCGATCTGAGACAGATTAGCTTCCAGAAAACTTTGTATAAGTCTCCGCATACCATCGGACATCCTACCATTACCTTGCGCCCATCCTTCGGAACACTCTGTTTTAGCGATCACTTCCGCAATATATTGACGCACGGTATCTGAGGTCATATTTAGCGTCTTGTTATACACAACGCCACTATCAACATACCGGTATGGGTTGACATCCCCATCCGCATCTGGGAGATGCACACGGATAGTGTCGATATCTGTATCAACGCCAATCAACAAAATATCGGGTGCAGCGCCACGTCCATATGTGTTCTCAATTGCCGCACGTAGTTCATTCAGTCGTCCCAGCGCAGATTCGACAGCTTTATGATCGTTACTACCGTGCGCAGCACAGCCTTCCTGATGTGGATTGGAGCTACTGAAGTGATATACGGCAACCTTCAGGTAATTACAGTCTTCGCCTCCTGGTATGCCACCAGTCAGCCGCTCCAGTTCACGATGCGCCCAGTCAGCAACATCCCCTTCAACATCAAACATGGCACCGGCATGGGCTTTCACATATACAGCCTCATCCGGAACTAAACGAAGCACGAAAGGAAGCAGTCCCTGCAAACGACCATCTGAACAAGGACTTACATCCAATGTGTGGTAGCCACACGAACGCAGAAACTTTATATCAAGTGTCATGCGCCCTCGCCACGAGGCTTGGTCAGCATCTGCTTTTTCAATACACTCTTTAAAGCTACGGAAAATGCAGTATGAGTACAACGCGCGCAGGTTCAGACCAGATACCCAGGCCTCGCCCAACAAATCAGCTGGTAACTCATAGCCAAGCTTATCCTGTGCAATGGTCTGTGCACGAGAAACAAAATCCAACTCGTGCTGAAATGCTGAAATTATTTTCAAAGTTCCCACAATTACAGCGAAACGACCACGCACCCGCTGTTCATACGCATATAAGTGTTTGTTTAGTTCCCGATCGACCAGTGGATGCTCGCATCGTTGATCAGGGCCAATTACGCATGCCGGATTTACAAGTAATCCCACTTGAGGTAGAGCTCCTGCACGGCGCATTGCAGCAAGTCGTTTACGCGTGTTCACTTCTCACTCCTCACGCACGTGCGCCACCGGAACCAGTCACAACGGCGCCCTTAGCAGCACTGCCTGCCGAACCAGTAACACGACTTTCTGGAATAATCGGACGCTCAATCTCGCGGAATTGCTGTGCATTTGCACCGAATCCTCGAGATTCTCCTCGCTGCGACATGTTACGTACTAACGAAGAAGCGCCCTCAGTGCCGGTCACACGGCTTTCTGCATGCCAAGCATCACCAGTAACCCGCGTTCCAACTTGACTCCCCTCGCCGCTTAATTTATTGGCCGCTGCTATTTTTTCTTCTTGCTCGATCACAAAGCTTTTATTGTCAAGATGACGAAACTCAGGCGTCCCAGTGATAAGGCCGCCGGCCTTGTTGCCTGGGCCCGTGATACGTTCGCTATTGTAAGCTGTGCCGGTAATCTCACCCATATCCGCACGGCGCTCCCAAGCTTGTCGAGCTGGTGATTTGATACTGAAATCAGCTGGTGCAGGCGGTTTAGGTGGCGCCGCCCGAACGCGATCACGGGTAACAAAGCGGTTACTATCAGTTAAACAATGACTTGAGACATTATCTGCTCCAACATAAGGAGTGCCGGTAACAGGCTCACATACACCACGTTCATCACCGGTCATAACCGAGCCACCAGCACCCGGACGATCTCCCGTTACCAAAGCGGCGGGTATGACAGCGCTATCACGCTCCCGTGTTTCTTGTGCAATGGTATCAGATGGCTTGCAAAAGCTGCTGTATTGACCCCGGCCAATATAAGGCGTACCACTAATTGGTGAACAACTACCAAACTCATTTCCAGTGACTTGGTTGGCACGCCCTACATAGCTACCGGTAATCGGTTGACCGTTCCAGGTTTGATCCACGGCCACTTGGGATACAGGAGAGGCTGCATCGCTAACGTTATCAATTCTCTGACCTACGTCGGCATAATTTGATCCGGTGACGGGCAGGCTCTCCCCTCTGACGTCACCGATTTCCTTTGGGCTGCGGTTGTCGACCTTGCTCTGAATAAAACCCATTTTGCGAGCTTCATTTGCGCTACATAGATCACCAAAATCAGACGCAGTAAAATATTGGGAGCCGGTGATGGCACGGCAGGAACCTGATTCATCGCCAGTCACTTTACTAGATCGACCTACCTCGGAGCCAGATACCTCTTGATTGCCTCGCGACGACATGACACTAACCTTGCGAGGCATCGCAGGTGGCTCGGTATTGCAAACGTTCGAGTACTGCTCAGCGGCGAGATACTGAATACCAGTAACAGCATGACAAATTCCGGGCTCATCCCCAGTAATTTTATCAGTGTGCCCAACAGCGGTGCCTGTTACAGATTTTCCATGAAATGTATGGGTAGTCGCCACCTTATCCGGCGCCGTATCGGTTGCCAACTTTGAGTAACTCGACCCAGTTACTGCTCGGTCAGCACCTGATTCGCCACCAGTCGTTTTTCCAGAACGCTCCACTTGAGTACCCGTAACGGTCTTTCCTTTCTCAGTTTGCGCTGCACCGATTTTGGCGGGAGCTGGACTTGGTCGACTCGCACAAAATTCATCAAAACGCTCTGCAGACAAGTATTCCGTACCTGTCACATTCCGGCAGGCACCATGCTCATCGCCAGTCACCTTGACTGAACGACCCACTTCGGTTCCACTAACTTTATGATCGCGTAGTGTAGTACTAACACCAACCTTTGCAGGTCCTGGCTGTGGTTGCGTCTGGCAAATTTCATTGAACTGCTCGAATCCAATATATTCTGTTCCCGTAACTGCTCGACAGGAACCCGGTTCATTACCGGTAGTTCTCTGACTACGTTCAACCATGGTACCAGTAACAACATGACCAGTAAGCGTGTGACCCTCCTCAACTTTGGGTGGTACCGACTGGTCTGTAGCTGAGCGTGTGCGGCCACTTGACTGTGATCCTTTGTGACCAGCGCTGGCGAGTCCTTCAGTAGACCGCACCAACCGGCGGTGCATAGCCAACTGACGACCCGTTGCTCCCTTAGCAGCAGCCGTTTGCCGGGATTTTTCCGGTATACCGGCAGAAATTTTAGTGACCTGCGCAATCCGTTTCAGACCAGCTTTACCCTCTTGCGCCATCGCGGCACGACGGGCACGAGCAAGCATGCGGCCACTCACATTATCGGTTGGCTTCACATTGACAGTTGAAACAAAGGCAGCCGAAATCTTAGCCGCCTGTGCCACACGTTTTAATCCAGTTTTACCTTCCTGCGCCATTGCAGCACGACGAACGCGAGCAAGCGCACGACCACTCATATCTTCGGCCGGTTTTACTTCTGTCCAAGTAGGCATTGATGAAATGCCACTACTGGGCTGACCACTGCTTACAGCAACACTCATCTTTGTAGCGTCAGGTAAAACACCACTACAATTGCATGCCTGACATCCGCAGGACTTGGTCAATCCGTCCAACTCCGCGGCTATCGGCACTTCTTGGGTCAGACTCTGATGTTGAGAGGGTCGTCTGCGGCCATTAGCGTGCGCAGATACAGGTTTAATTGCAGATTTTCCTTTTTGACTCATTGCACTACGGCGAGCACGACTAATGCTGCGGCCATTTACCACATCCACAACCGGCTTGATGTTAGCAGCGTCAGAAATTGGTGCGACGCATTCGACCGGCAGCACAGCAGGCGCCGCAACAAAAGTTTTGCGTGCAACGGCTGGTTGTCGACTTGATCCTCGGCGAGTCAGGCCAGTCTTGCCATACTGCGCCATGACCTGGCGACGCTGCAATGCCAGATCGCGCCCCGACAAGGTAGCAGCTGCAGTGCTTTCAGTGTCTTGCCTCATCACGTACCTCTAACTATTTATTGAAGATTTATTTTGATCAACGATAAACGACAAAAGCCATTCCTTGACTCTGTGTGTAATTATCGTAAGCAATGAAACGTACTAAGTGATCGGGAAATTCACGATGGCAGGCATCAATCTCGGCCAATACGGCATCAATCGATTGTTCACCAAATAGCGGCAATTTCCACATATACCAAAAATTACTGGTTGCAGCGACGCCCTTCTCCGTGTGCTCAACCGCTGGGTTCCATCCCTGGCTAATTGCATACGCAATTTGACGATGTACCTGATCGGGAGTCATCGGCGGCAGGTAGGAAAAGGTTTCATACTTTCTTGTAACTTTATAGGCTTGTACGGTCATGTCAGTATCCTTTTTTATTGAAGCAGACTGGATCAGATTCACAATTGCTGAGAAACAAATAACATCCTATTTTTTCAGCAATCTGATGAATCCAGATCCCAACAAACAAACTACTTGTGCGCAACATCCAATTTGTCGACGGTATCGAACTCAAACTTGATTTCTTTCCATGTTTCCATTGCAATTTTGAGTTCTGGCGAGTGTTGTGCTGCGACAGTAAGGATTTCTTTTCCTTCTTTTTCCACTTGACGGCCTTCATTACGGGCCTGGACGCAAGCTTCGAGTGCAACACGGTTGGCTGCGGCACCGGCAGCATTCCCCCATGGGTGGCCTAGTGTCCCTCCACCGAACTGCAATACGGAGTCATCATTGAAAATCGCAACCAGCGCAGGCATGTGCCAAACGTGGATACCACCGGATGCAACGGGGAATACACCAGGCATGGAGCCCCAATCCTGATCAAAGAAAATTCCACGGGAACGATCTTCAGGGACAAATGATTCACGCATGAGATCGATCCAGCCAAGCGTTGCTTCCCGGTCCCCTTCCAACTTGCCCACAACGGTACCTGAGTGCATATGGTCGCCGCCAGATAAACGCAGAATCTTGGTCAATACACGGAAATGGATACCATGATGCGGGTTGCGATCGAGTACAGCATGCATGGCGCGATGGATGTGCAGCAACATACCATTGTCACGACACCAGTTGGCCAATCCGGTATTGGCGCAGAAGCCACCCGTAATGTAGTCATGCATGATAATCGGCGCGCCAATTTCTTTTGCATACTCGGCGCGTTTGTACATTTCTTCCGGTGTGGGTGCGGTCACGTTCAGGTAATGGCCCTTGCGCTCTCCGGTTTCCGCCTCGGATTTCAGGATAGCTTCCATCACGAAGTCAAAACGCTGGCGCCAGCGCATGAACGGCTGGCTATTGATGTTTTCATCATCCTTGGTGAAATCGAGACCGCCACGCAGGCATTCGTACACAGCCCGGCCGTAGTTTTTCCCGGAAAGCCCCAGTTTCGGCTTGATCGTACAGCCCAGCAGCGGACGACCATATTTGTTCATGACATCTCTTTCGACCTGGATACCATTGGGCGGCCCACCACATGTCTTGACGTATGCGATCGGGAAACGGATATCCTCGAGCCGCAATGCGCGTATCGCCTTGAAACCAAACACGTTACCGACCAGAGAGGTGAATACGTTGACGACCGAACCTTCTTCGAACAAATCGATTGGATAGGCGATAAATGTATAAAAGCAGGTGTCATCTCCAGGCACATCCTCGATATGATATGCTCGCCCTTTATAGTAGTCCAAATCGGTTAATAAATCGGTCCAGACTGTTGTCCAGGTGCCTGTTGATGACTCAGCCGCAACCGCTGCAGCCGCTTCCTCACGATCAACGCCAGGTTGGGGGGTAATTTTGAAACAAGCCAGAATATCCGTATCCAAAGGCGTATATTCCGGCATCCAGTAGGTTTGTCGGTATTCTTTTACACCGGCACTGTATGTTTTAGCAGCCATCTTGCAATTTCCTATCATTGAAAGCCCTGCAGACCACCCGGCATTAATCCCGGCAATCAGAGAGCGGAGAATTATTAAAAGGAACCATTTGTAATTCTGGTTCTGGATTATATGTTGTACTAATCAATAAGACTAATTAATAATTCCGATGGTTATCATAAAAATTTCCTATATTGCAATTTACTCTCCTCATTTATTCCTATGTCGCACATTACCTTGCACCAACTGAAAGTCTTCGAATCGGTCGCACGCCACTTAAGCTATACGCGCGCAGCCGAAGAACTCTTTCTGACCCAGCCGACGGTCTCTCTGCAAATCAAGCAGCTCGAGAACCTGGCTGCGCTGCCTTTATTCGAACAGATGGGCAAGCGCATTTATTTGACCGAAGCCGGTCAAGAGCTCTATCAATATAGCCGCGCCATTGCGCAGCTGATCGCCGATATGGAGCTTGCACTGGATGAATTAAAAGGGCTGGAACGCGGGAAGCTGAATATATCCGTGGTCAGTACAGCCAACTATTTTGCGCCCCATCTGTTAGCCAAATTTTGCCAGCGCTACCAGGGCATCACTGTCAGCCTCAACGTTTCCAATCGCGAAAATATCCTCAGGCAGCTGGCGGACAATCTGACCGATTTAGCTATCATGGGTCAACCACCCGATGGGCTGGATATCGTTTCCGAGTCATTCATGGAAAACCCATTGGTGATTATTGCCCCACCCGACCATCCCCTGTGCGGCCAGCAAAAAATCCCTGTAAAACGACTGGCGCAGGAAGTTTTCCTCGTGCGCGAACCGGGATCAGGCACACGGAATGCAATGGAACGTTTCTTTACAGAACAACAGATTACAATCAACAGAGGCATGGAAACCGATACCTCTGAAGCAATCAAACAGGCTGTTCAGGCAGGCATGGGACTCGGCATCATGTCGCGCCATACAATCGAATTGGAGTTAATAACGAATCGCCTCAAGATTCTGGATGTGCAAGGATTTCCCATCATGCGCCACTGGCATATTGTGCACCGGAAAAATAAACGTTTCTCCAATGTAGCAAAGACATTCAAGGAGTTTCTTCTCAAAGAGGCGCCAGAACTAATACCCTGAGCATTATTCTCAGGTCCGTGAAATTTCATTCCGACAGCGGCTGCATCCCCTAAAAACGCAGACCATGATAGGATGCGCTGCAGCTATCGGACTCGGCACTGCCGGCTTGATATATGCCAAAAGTTCTAGCAAAAATGATCCCGAGTGAACACTCTATGCACCTAAAGCCAGCATATGGTGAGGGACTTTCTCGAAGAATCCTACATTTGTTACTACAAATGCATAAGTAATAGAATGGGACGCCAACCCGAAAAAGATGCCGTAATGTACCGCTCTGTAAGTATTCTCAGCAACAGCTACTCCGATCAGTTGATAATAACGGTTTCTTCATCAGGATTATCCCGGTTCAGCCTGCCCGCCCGGATACGCAGATCTGCCTCGCCCGAGCATAATCAGCAGCGGCCTCGGAACCCACAACTGCTATCGAAATGAACAGAGAACCATTGCTCCCTAGGAAGCTGTCTGAGAATAGCGATCGTAGCGAGGGCGAGGCTGGTTGAGTTGGATTTTTCGATCATTTGAGGCGAATAGTCGTTCTATTTAACGAAAAGGATCGTAAAATCCGGCCAATCAGGCTCGTCCGCAGTAGATCAGTCTATTCTCGGGCAGCCTCTTAGCCTTTGCAATCGAACCAGCCCCGGCGCGCGCCTTTTACGCTTGGCGCATGCAAAGTATATTCTAACCGACTGATTCCACGAGATAAATACAAAACTTTATGGCGAGCACACATCACCCCACCAGCAGAATCCGACCGACTGCCCGAATGGTGGACATTATTCGGCTGGAAAAAAGCGACATCATCATCCTGCTGGCGCTCATGTTGGGAGTAGGCATGATCAATCTTGCTGTTCCAATAACCATCCAGACCTTTATCAATACCGTTACCATGGGAAGCTTGATCAAGCCTTTGGTGATCATATCGTTCATGCTTTTTGTGTTTCTCACCTTAGTTGGTTTTTTGTATGCGCTGGAATTTTATGTCGTCGAACTTATTCAAAGAAGACTTTTCGTGCGCACTGCCTTTAATATTGCTGAGAAAATCAGCATGGCGCGCTTGCATATGTATGAACGCAACAATATGGTTGAGCTGGTCAACCGTTTCTTTGAAGTTACCACCGTTCAGAAATCATTGGGCACACTCCTCACGACTGGCATAGCAACCATCTTCCAGGGCTTGACCGGGAGTGTGCTTTTGATTTTTTATAGTGTTTATTTCGGTGTGATGGCAATCATAATCATTATGATTATTCTGTTTATCGTCTTTGTCATTGGCAAGAGAGGAGAGATGACAGCCATTGATGAATCACATGCCAAATACTCGCTCGCTGCCTGGCTAGAGACTATCGCGCGCAGTCTTAACACCTTCAGATTCTCTTCCGGCGAAAGTTTTGCCATGCAGCATGTTGATGTCTTGTCAAAGCATTATCTGGAGAAACGTCAAAGTCACTTCAGAATTCTCTTCTCGCAATTAATTGGAGGTGTCTTCATCTATGCTGTGGGCGGCACAACCATGTTAGCATTGGGCGGAGTGCTCGTCGTCACAGGTGAAATCAATCTGGGCCAGTTCGTGGCGGCAGAACTGATTATTTTTACTGTCATGGCATCCTTTCTGCGCTTTATTGGTCAACTTGAGTATTATTATGACTTGCTTGCAGGTTTGGATAAACTTGGCATCATTCAGGATCTTCCCCAGGAACGCACAAACGGCAGTCCGGTTCAAATCACTGGCCCGCTCAAGCTTGAATTATTTGAAGTCTGTACAGAGGCCGCCAGTGACAGGATGATCACGAACGACATCACCTTCAAGCTGGAAGCGGGTAAGAATATTGCCATCCTGGGTGCTGACGGCAGCGGAAAATCCAAATTAGCTCAAGTGATTGTTGGCTTGCGGCAACCCGTGCATGGAAGAGTTCAATTGAATAACATTGATCTTAATTTACTGAATATCGAGGCAATTCGCAAACATATCGTGCTCCTCCACAAAGTGGAAATTATTGAAGCCTCAATCCGTGATAATGTAAAAATTTGGAAGTCTGATACGGATATCGAGACCATATCAGCAATACTGGAGCAATTGGGCTTACTTGACGCAATCACCCATCTCGAACACGGCCCGGAAACCTGGCTGCATTTTTCTGGCACACCGCTCAATAGAGATCAAGCAAAACTACTGATGATCGCACGCGCGGTGATCGCTCAGCCCGCCTTACTACTGATCAATGAGCTACTGGACACGCTGGAACAGGAGTCTCTGGACAAAGCGCTGGCCGCGCTCCGCAATCAACCGTTTACTCTGGTCATTCTGACGCGCTCCAGTACCATCGCCAATCAATGCGAGCGCGTCATATCCCTGGAAGCAAAATACCGTCGAACATGAGAAACCCACCCGCCAGCAAACGGTACTCTGCGCTGCTAGAAGTAGAAACGCCCACATTTGTCAAATCGCTCACCAAGTTCGTGAGTGTCGCATTCTTTATCATCCAGTTATTAATGCTTTTTCTCCCTTGGCAACAGAACATTGTCGCGCATGGTTTTGTAACCGCATATATTCCCCAGGAACGCATGCAATCAGTCGATGCGCCGGTCAGCGGCACCATCCAGAAATGGCATGTACTGGAAGGGTCGAAAGTCGTGGCGGGCGATATCCTGGTCGAAATCAGCGATATCGATCCTCTATTCAAAGATCGCCTCAGGGCTCAGCTGGAAGCAAGCCAGAATAGACTCAAGGCAAAAGAAGACGAACTGCAGTCTTATCAGGTGCAGCTACAGAATCTGCTGGCCGTCAGAGATGCCCGGATAGCCACTGCGCAATATAAAATGGACATTGCCAAGCAGAAAGTACTGGCCACATCAGAAAACATTGTTTCCGCGCAGGCAACACTGGATGCTGCGCAATTTCAGCTGAATCGGATGCAGCGACTGTTGAGTGACGGTCTGGTATCGAAACGGGACAAAGAAATTGCCGAACGTGATGAAATCATCGCCAGACGCCACTTGAACAGCACCCAGGCACAGTACGACTCGGCGCTCGCAGAAGAAAAATCTGCCAAAGCAGAATTGCAACAGGTACGCGCAGATGCACAAACCTCGATTGATGCGGTTAACGCGATAACGAACAGAATTTACTCTGAAATCGCCGACAGTCGCATCAGCCTTGCTACAGCAGAAACCAATCTGTCCAGGCAGAAAGCACAGCTGATTAGAGCACCGAGGAGCGGTACCGTTTTCAGGATACCGATTAATTCTCAGTCCCGGGTTGTCACACAGGGACAACCCCTGTTGACCATAATCCCGGATACTCACCAACGGGCGGTTTCACTGATGGTAGACGGCCTGGATGCCGCGCTGATCAGCCCAGGCAGCAGAGTGCGGCTTGAATTCGAAGGTTGGCCAGCCATTCAGATTGCTGGCTGGCCGAGTGTGGCTTTGGGCACATTCGGTGGCGTGGTATCTTTTGTCGATACCAATGATGATGGCACTGGTAATTTCCGGATTATGGTGGTACCGGATGAAACAGTACAAACCTGGCCATCGGACCGTTTCCTACGACAAGGTGCGACTGCAAAAGGCTGGGTATTGCTGGAAGAAGTCACAATAGGCTATGAAATTTGGCGTATTTTCAACGACTTCCCACCAAGATTACCTGACCCATCACTACATCAGTCTAGAACGAGTTCTGCCGCCAAGGTTAAAACAGCCGAGTTTGCTCCCCTAAAACGCGAGATTTCGCATTGATTTGATAGGCGCTCAAGCTTGGTTGTTTTTTTATGTGCCCATGAACCATGCCCAGCCTGATATTTCAATTCGGTCAACAAAAACTGTAACTAGGAGGCTGTCCGAGAATAGCGATCGCAGCGAGGGCGAGGCTGGTTGAGCGGGATTTTTCGATCATTTGAGGCGAATAGCCGTTCTATTTAACGAAAAGGATCGTAAAATCCAGCCAGCCAGAATCGTCCGCAGTAGATCAGTCTATTCTCGGACAGCCTCCTAGAGTCCGTTTGCTGATTTCAGGCAGAATTTCCATATTTTGAGCCGCGATACTTTAGTTAACAATATAAGCTTATCCAGATGAAACCTCTTTTCAGCAGTCATGGAGGCCTTGTCTTTCTATTACTTTTAGCAACATTACTGATACTCACTGCTACGCACACCCGCGCGGATAATCAGCTGGCAGTGGATAGCAACAATCGGGCCGAACAGCGCCTGAGTAGCGAGGAGAGTCTTTTGTTGCGTGACTTTGCAACAGAAATAGACGAAACCCTAGAGCATCACATTATAACCAAGCCCCTGATCCCGCTGCCGGCACATAAATCAACGCTCAGGATCGATGTGCACAAGGCCTTGTCCGGCGTCACAAGCCAAATGGATGAGAGGGAAAAACGCTCAGATGAGCATAATTTATCGATTCCAGAAATTCGCAAAATTGCCCTGGAAAACAATCTCTCACTCAAAATTGCCAATATCGAACCGGTAATTGCCGAAACTACAGTTGGAGAAGAAAGAGCAAAATTCGACAATATCATTTTTGCCAATGCCAATCTGAGGCACTTGGATGCGCCCGGTATTGGCGGTGATAATGTCAAGCTCTCCTCTTCTAATCCATTGCTCAATGATCAACGCGTCAAACTCTCGCTCGAACCACAGAAAATTGAACAACTCAACGCTGAAGCAGGTATTGCCATTCCACTTCGCACAGGAGGCGTCGTAACACTCAGCTCACCGATTGAACGCAAGATAACCAAGGGTCAGCTGGATTCGGATGAATTTCGCAGTGCGCTGCGCTTCTCCATTAGCCAGCCCCTGTTAAGAAATGCCGGAATTGCCGTGAATGAAGCCAGCATCAATATCGCGCACTATGAGCGGCGAGCAGTTGACATGAAAACCCGGCTGCAATCGATACGGGTTATTTCGATTATTGATAAGGCTTATTGGGAGCTATTCGCTGCCTGGGCTGAGCTGGATGTCAGGCGACAACAATATGACCTGGCTAACCAGAATCTCGCCATGGTACAAAGGCGAGTTGATGAAGGACTCACCGCAGCCATTGAAATCAGCCGTGCCGAAATTGGGGTCACCGATCGGGTTGAGTCGCTGATCATCGCCAATACCAAACTCAAGCTCAGCCAGCGTCAATTAAAATTTCTGCTTAATGACCAAACCTACACAATCGACTCGGACATCCATATCGTGCCGACTACCACCCCGACACTGGTTTACTATAATCTCGATCGCAAACAGATTGCCTCACTGGCGCTCGATGGTCGGCTGGAGTTACTTGAGCTGGAACTGAGATTGGCAGCTGATCTTACTAGAATAGAATTTCTGGAAAATCAAACCCTGCCACTTTTCACCCTGGATTATAGTTATGGCGCGTTATCCAATTCCCGTGGCAGTTTCAGCCAGACATACGAAGATGTCGTCCATAACCGCTTTAACGACTGGTCGATTGGACTGCGCTTTGAATTGCCCATGACCAACGAAGCCCGCCGGATGCAACTGCAAAGAGCCGTGCAGCAACGCATACAACGCTTGACCACAAAAACCCTACAAGAACAAGTCGTCCTCAGGGAAATTTATGATGTGTTTGATCAGGTTGAGCAAAACTGGCAGCGCATCCTTGCCACCAGGCAACAGGTCATATTGGCCGGTATCAACTACGAAGCCGAACTCAAACAATTCAAGGAAGGTCTGCGGACAATGACGGAAGTCTTGGAAATGCTCACATTCCTAGGTGAGGCGCAGATAAGGGAAATCCATGCCGTCAGGGACTATCAGGCCGCATTGATCGATCTCGCCTATGCGACGGGGACACTCCTTGGCTATAGCCGGGTTGAATTCTAACGACTTCATTGCCGCCACTTGCTTCACGCACTCCCGGAATCGGGATATCCCAAGGAAAGCATGCACCGACTGGCAAGCATATTCTGCCCACAGCAACTAAACAAACCCAATCACAGAACCGACTAAATTAAATTGTCTGGCGTAATCTCAGTATTTCTTCAACAACACCATCATCGCCCCGCTGCCCCCGTCTTCTTGCCTGGCTTGGCAAAAAGCAAGCACAGCCTCACATTGTACCAGCCAGCCGCCAATTAGCGCCTTGAGCACCGGCTGCCGGTCCTTCGACCCATGCCCTCTGCCATGGATGATGCGCACACATCGGTACCCTTGTTGCGCGCATCTCTCCAGGAACCAGACCAATTTGCGACGCGCCGCCTCCCTCGTCAAACCATGCATGTCCAATTCAGCCTGGACATGCCAATAGCCACTGCGCAATCTGCGCAAACCATGTCGCTGGAGGCCGGGGCGCACAAACGACCATTCTCCCTCTTCGGCCATCTCAAATGCATAGTGATCGGAGAGTGTATCTCCCATGACATAGGGTGCCGGTGGTCCCTTAGGGCGGGGGACGGGCCTCGGTTTGGGCGGATTGTGTTCCACCCTGGCGGATGTCTGCAAAGGCTTTACCCCACGCATCGCCTCTTGAAACAACGCCGCATCATCCAGGTCAGCCTCATGACTGGATTCAGACGGTTGATTGCCTTCCTTCATTCGAACATCTGGAGATGTGCCTGCTGCATGCATGCTCTGCCACAAGAAACACGCCCTGCCCTACCTTCAACCCTGGAAAACAGTTCGTCGGCGGCAATCAAGCGCGCCCTGACCGAACGGTTTTTCATACTGAAACCGAAAATGCCGAAACTCCCATCAATCGGCATTCTCCAGGTATCTTTCAGCATCCAATGCCGCCATGCAGCCGGTGCCCGCACTGGTAACAGCCTGGCGGTAAACATGATCCTGCACATCTCCCGCAGCGAATACGCCGGGTATGCTCGTTGCGGTGGCATTGCCCTCGCTGCCGCCACGCGTCACAATATAACCGTTATGCATTTCCAGCTGTCCCTGGAAAAGATCGGTATTGGGATGATGGCCAATAGCAATAAACACCCCCTGCAAATCCAGGTCGCGCACTGTGTCTTCCTGGGTATGGCGTATGCGAATGCCGGTTACACCGGATTCGTTGCCAAGCACTTCTTCCAATACCTGATTCAGTGCCAATTCAATTTTCCCACTTTCAACCCTGTCCATCAGTTTATCTATCAGAATTTTCTCTGAACGAAATTTGTCCCGTCGATGCACCACGGTCACCTTGCGCGCGATATTCGAAAGATATAGCGCCTCTTCCACGGCGGTATTGCCGCCCCCGATCACAGCCACATCCTGCTCCTTGTAAAAAAAGCCATCACAAGTTGCACAGGCTGAAACCCCCCTACCCATAAATGCTTCCTCCGAGGGAAGCCCGAGATATTTTGCTGAAGCACCCGTGGCAATGATCAAGGCGTCACAGCTATAGCTCCCCTGATCGCCGACCAGCACAAACGGTTTCTCCGATAATTTGGCAGTATGAATATGGTCAAACACGATTTCCGTTTGGAAACGCTCTGCGTGCTTTTGAAAACGCTCCATCAGTTCCGGGCCCTGCACGCCCATGGCATCGGCCGGCCAGTTATCCACATCGGTTGTAGTCATGAGCTGGCCGCCTTGCGCGAGCCCGGTGATGACAACCGGATTGAGATTGGCGCGGGCAGCATAAATTGCCGCCGTATAGCCAGCAGGCCCTGAACCGAGAATAATCAATTTTGAGTGTTTAGTTGTAGTCATGGTTAAATAAATTAGTATTGATTCCAGGAAGATGAAACTTGATAAGTTGCACAGGCGTATCGCCCGCCGGGCAATACTGACCAGGCAATTGCTACTGGCTGCGATCTACCAGCAAATGCCTACCTGCCATGGGCGCCACTCGATGAATCCATTGACATTTTCTTGAGCACAATAAAATACTCGAATACTTTCAGATCGCCAGTGGATGCCTTGGGGCGGGCAATCATCAATGCGCGCTCTTGCTCATTTTTGTCATTCAGCAATAAATCGCTTGTATTGAGCGGATGATTGGGAAAATACATCTGGGTCGTAAGCGGGATATGGTCCGGGTGAGTAACCTTAAAATGGATATGCGGCGGCCGCACCCAATTGACCGTTGCGGGATAGGCGCCAGGAAATACTGTTCTGAATAAAAAAGCACCCTCTGCATCCGTCAATACAATGGCATATCCCTGAAAATCCGGATCGATTGGTGCCGGATTGGGATCATAGGGGTGCTGATAGCGCCCGGCTGCATTGGCCTGCCAGATTTCAACCTGCGCCTGGCTGATGGGGCTGCCTTGTGTATCAGTCACGGTTCCTGTCAGCAGTATATGCCTGCCCTGCGCGAGAGCTTGCCGGTCGCCGATACGCGTTAAATCATAATCCTGATCGCTCAAGCGGGTAATGGGATAAAATGGTCCCTCGATTTCGGCAGGCGTCACCGGGAAATTATTTTTTGCCATGGCTGGGTACGCTCGAATGGAAAAGCTGCCCGTCAGGCTTGCCAACAGCCCATACTTGAGCAACGTTCTTCGGGATCCGCTATTCATATTAACCTAAATCCATCAGTTGAACAGGCTGTGCAGGATACGGTTTTCAAGGCATGAAACAAGGCGCAGCGCTGCGTCTTAGCGGTACCATTTCAAGGCATTGAAACGCCGCCCCACAGTGCAATGATTCGGGCTCCCCGCGACAGATTGGCATATGCCCGGATACGCCTACAATTTCTGCTCGATCCAGCCGGGGACGCTCGCCAATGCCTGCGGCAGTTTTTCCGGCATGCTGCCACCTGCCTGCGCCATATCCGCGCGCCCACCACCTTTACCTCCTACCTGTTGCGCCACGAAATTAACCAGATCACCCGCCTTCAGTTTCGCTGTCAGATCATCTGACACACCGGCTATGAGCGCAACCTTATTGTTCTCGATCGTTCCCAGCACCACAGCGCAAGATTTTAATTTCTGCTTGAAATTATCCAATGCTTCCCGCATGGTCTTTGCATTGGCCCCCTCGAGTTTGGCGGCCAGCACTCGAACGCCTTTGACCTCCTGCGCGTCCTCGATCAAAGCAGAACCCTGCAACCCCGCCAGCTTCGATTGCAAGGTGGCAATCTCCTTCTCCATCTGTTTAACGTGATCCAGTATCTGCGACAACTTTTGTGGAACTTCCTGAGGCGCGGCCTTTAGTGCGCCGGCAATTTCCAGAAGCTGTTGCTCCTGCCGTTGGCTGTAAGCCAGAGCGGCTTCTCCTGTGACGGCCTCGATGCGGCGGATACCGGCTGCAACACCCGACTCCGCAACGATCCGGAAAAAACCAATATCACCACTGTGCGCCACATGGGTGCCCCCGCACAACTCGGTCGAGAACGCCCCCATTTCCACCACCCGCACAGTATCGCTATATTTTTCGCCAAAGAGCGCCATTGCCCCTTTTTTGACCGCCTCATCATACGCCATCGATTGTGTTGCAATCATGTGATTCTGCCGGATATGCGCATTGACAAGATTTTCCACGGCGCGAATTTCATCTGCTTGCATGGCGCTATGATGCGAAAAATCAAAACGCAGCCGGTTCGCATCGACCAACGACCCTTTTTGGCTGACATGCTTGCCCAGCACCTGGCGTAAGGCTGCATGCAGCAAATGTGTTGCGGAATGGTTGTAGGCAGTATTGATGCGCGCGCCGGGGTCGACCTTGGCCACAACCGCGTCACCTACCGCCATCCGGCCGCTGCGCAGCAATCCCTTGTGGCCGAATACATTTACCTGAATTTTCTGCGTATCCTCCACAGCAAAAGTCCCGCTGCTGGCCAATAATTCACCACGATCACCGACCTGCCCGCCTGATTCCGCATAGAAGGGCGTACGATCAAGCACAATCACTGCCTCTTCGCCTGCTTCGATAAACGTTACGTGGCTGCCCTGTTTATATAACGCCAGAATCTGTGCATCCTGCTGCAACGTTTCATAGCCATGAAATTCGGTCGGCAGACCGGTGTATTCAAGGCCGGATTGCATCGAAAATTTTCCACTTGCACGCGCACGCTCCCGTTGCTGTGCCATGGCTGCCTCAAAGCCAGCCTGATCAATGGCTACCCCCCGCTCTCGAGCAATATCCGCAGTCAGGTCAACCGGGAAACCAAAAGTATCGTACAAGCGAAACACAAGCTCGCCGCCAAGCATCTGTTTTTCCTGGCGCAAGGCTGTTTCCAGCACCTCCATGCCATTATCCAACGTTTCCGCAAAACGCTCTTCTTCTTGCCTGAGTACTGCCGCCACATGTTCTCTTGCCGCCATCAATTCTGGATAAGCTTGCCCCATGACATGTGCCAGATCATTGACCAGCAAATGAAAGAAAGGCTGTTTCTGCCCCAATCGGTAGCCATGACGGATCGCGCGGCGGATGATGCGCCGCAACACATACCCTCGACCTTCATTGCCGGGAATGACACCATCCGTGACAAGAAATGCACAGGCGCGGATATGGTCCGCAATCACCTTGAGCGAGTTGTTAGACAGTTCTTGAGTATCCGTCACCCGGGCTGCCGCTTCAATCAGATCACGGAACAAATCGATTTCGTAGTTGCTATGCACATGCTGCATGACGGCAGCGATACGCTCCAGACCCATGCCGGTATCCACCGAAGGTTTCGGCAACGGATGCAATTGGCCGCCGGCATCGCGGTTATATTGCATGAAAACCAAATTCCAGATTTCGATGTAGCGATCGCCCTCTGCATCCTTTGATCCTGGCGGACCACCGGCAACCTCCGGCCCATGATCGTAAAAAATCTCTGAACACGGGCCACACGGGCCCGTATCCCCCATCTGCCAGAAATTATCCGAGGTGCCGATGCGCACCAGCCTGGCAGGCATAATCCCAACTTCATTCAGCCAGATATCTGCCGCTTCATCGTCTTCCGCGTAAACAGTCGCCCATAACCGGTCTTTGGGAATACCGAGTGTATCAACCAAAAACTCCCAGGCAAACAGGATGGCGTTACGCTTGAAATAGTCACCGAAACTGAAGTTGCCGAGCATTTCAAAAAAGGTATGGTGACGGGCGGTATAGCCAACATTCTCCAGATCATTATGCTTGCCGCCCGCGCGCACACAACGCTGGGCGCTGGCGGCACGGACATAGGCGCGCTTATCCTGGCCAAGAAAGACATCTTTGAACTGCACCATGCCGGCATTGGTGAACAGCAAGGTGGGGTCGTTGCCCGGCACAAGTGCGCTGGAAGGTACAATTACATGCCCATGTGACTCAAAAAACTCGAGAAATTTCTGTCTGATTTCGCTGCTTTTCATATTGATATTTTATGTAACCACCTTCCGGATACTATTTTAGTCAGGATCTGTATTGCGCATCATGGGGCTCAGTTTTCCATTTCACGATCATGCGCCAGCGCACGACTGATGGCTTCGGATGAGAAGCCTTTCCCAGCCAGAAAACGGATTTGCCGGCTCCGCTCCTTCAAATCAGCCGGTGACGCACCGAATTTTTTACGCAGCAGAGCATGCGCGCTGGATACTTCGGTTTGCTTGAAATCTTGCAATGCCGCTGTAATCAAATGCTCGGCAATGCCTTTCATGCGCAACTCATGCTGGATCCGCTTGCTGCCATACTTCAATCGACGTGCGTAGACCATTTGTTCGACAAATCGCTCGTCCGATAACAGCCGCTGCCGCTCCAACTCATCCAGTAACGCCGTCAGTTCCGCAGGCACTGGCGCATAAGCGGATAATTTTTTTTCCAGCTCCTGCCGCGAGTGTTCTCGCCGAGCGAGATAACCCAAAGCGCGCGCATGCAAACTCAGCTTGGCATTCATGCCTGAGGGGAGACCGGCTCCGTTTGAGCCGGCTCGACCAGGTTGACAGCAGCCCGGATTTTTTCCTCAATCTCGCGTGCGATAGCCTTATGCTCTTTCAGATAGTCGCGCACATTATCCCTGCCCTGCCCAATCTTTTCACCATTGTAAGCGTACCAAGCGCCAGATTTCTCGATCAGTTTATGCAACACCCCCAGCTCGATGATTTCGCTCTCACGCGAAATACCCTCGCCATACAAAATGGCAAAATCTGCTTGCTTGAAGGGTGGTGCCACCTTGTTTTTAACAATCTTGACCCGGGTTTCGTTGCCAACCACTTCGTCGCCCCGCTTAATCGAACCAGTGCGGCGGATATCCAACCGCACCGAAGCATAAAATTTCAGCGCGTTGCCACCAGTCGTCGTTTCGGGATTCCCGAACATCACACCGATCTTCATTCTGATCTGGTTGATGAAAATCACCATCGTGTTGCTGCGTTTAATATTGGCGGTCAATTTGCGCAATGCCTGGGACATGAGCCTGGCCTGCAAACCCATCTGCGGCTCTCCCATTTCACCTTCTATTTCAGCACGGGGTGTCAATGCGGCGACAGAATCGACCACGATCACATCCACCGAACCGGACCGCACCAGCATATCGGTAATCTCCAATGCCTGCTCGCCATTATCCGGTTGAGAAATCAACAATTCCTGAACGTTGACACCGATCTTTTGAGCATACTGCGGATCCAGCGCATGTTCGGCATCGATAAACGCAGCCGTCCCGCCCAGCTTCTGCATTTCGGCAATGACTTGCAAAGTCAAGGTGGTCTTGCCAGAAGACTCTGGACCGTAAATCTCGATAACCCGTCCACGCGGCAATCCTCCCACGCCGAGCGCGATATCCAGTCCCAACGAACCGGTAGACACCACCTGAATATCGTTGACCACATCATTGTCACCCAGCCGCATGATTGAACCCTTGCCATATTGTTTCTCGATCTGAGCAAGAGCTGCCAACAGTGCTTTGTTTCTATTTTCGTCCATAATTATTCCTGAGAAGAGCCTGCTAAATTATCGCACATTCGACTGCCTAATAAAAAAGAGCAATGCAACATCAATCGTCACGCCAGACCATGGAATATCGCCAAAAACTTCGAGCAACCGGCTGACCTGCGATATAATCCCGAGCTTGCCATAGCCAGAAAAATTTTGCTTTCACTGGCTCAAAAACAATTCGTAAAAATTATCGTTCTTTTTCGGTAAAAATTAAGGAGATTAGCCATTCGTATTATTTTGTTAGGCGCACCGGGAGCGGGCAAAGGTACACAGGCAGCTTACATCCGGGAGCATTTCGCCATTCCACAAATTTCTACAGGAGACATTCTCCGCAACGCAGTCAAGGAAGGCACGGAACTGGGCATCATGGCCCAAAAGATCATGGAATCCGGAGGATTGGTTCCGGATGACATTATCATCAACCTCGTGCAAGCACGCATCCACGAGCCCGATTGCGCCAACGGTTTTTTGTTTGACGGATTTCCTCGCACCATTCCCCAGGCAGATGCGCTCAAGGCCGCTGCGGTACAGATCGATTATGTGGTCGAGATCGATGTACCGGATACCGAGATCATAAAGCGCCTGTCCGGGCGTCGCGTACACCCATCATCTGGGCGCACCTATCATATCGAGTTCAATCCGCCCAGGGTAGCCGATCGGGACGACATCACAGGAGAAGCATTGATTCTGCGTGACGATGATCGCGTAGAAACCGTACGCAAGCGTCTTGAGGTCTACCACCAGCAGACACGTCCCCTCGTCGATTATTATCTTGAGTGGTCAGCGAGCGACGCACAGCATGCACCTCGCTACATCAAAGTGGCCGGGACTGGCAATGTGGAAACCATACGCAACGACATCATCACGGCACTCAAATGAACCACAAAAACTTGCCCGGGATGCTCTCTGGACCTTGAAGTAACCTGATGGCGTGTTGACTAATGCAGCGATTCGATCATGTAGTAGACTTATTCACGAGCGCTCACTAGCTGAATGCTCTGCTTATGCCAGTGAGTAACAATAAGGTTTTGACTAACCAGGAGAAACGACAAACATGGCGATAAAAAATGCATTTTATGCTCAATCCGGTGGCGTAACCGCCGTCATCAACGCCTCAGCTGCCGGCGTACTGGAAACAGCGCGCGCGCACCCGGATAAAATTGGCAAAGTTTATGCGGGTCGCAATGGCATTATCGGGGCACTGACCGAGGATCTCATCGATACGAGCGCGGAATCCGCCGAAGCGATTCAAGCCCTGCGTCACACGCCATCAGGCGCTTTTGGCTCCTGTCGCTACAAACTGAAAAGCCTGGAAGACAACCGGCGTGAATATGAACGCCTGATAGCAGTCTTCAAGGCGCATGATATTGGTTATTTCTTCTACAACGGTGGTGGCGACTCGGCTGACACCTGCCTGAAAATTTCTCAGTTAGCCAACACCCTCGGCTACCCCATCCAGGCGATTCATGTCCCCAAAACGGTGGATAACGATTTACCCATCACGGATTGCTGCCCGGGATTCGGTTCGGTCGCGAAATATATCGCGGTCTCGACGCGCGAAGCGAGCTTTGACGTTGCCAGCATGGCCAAAACCTCGACCAAGGTATTCATTCTCGAGGTCATGGGACGGCATGCAGGTTGGATCGCGGCAGCAGGCGGACTGGCATCCAGTGAAGATTGCCAAATTCCAATCATCATCCTGTTTCCGGAAGTCGCGTTCAACCAGGAAAAATTCCTGGCAAAAGTCGACCACTATGTCAAGCAATATGGTTATTGTACGGTCGTCGTCTCTGAAGGCGTGAAAGGGAGCGACGGCAAATTTCTCTCCGACCAGGGATTGCGTGACGCTTTCGGTCATGCGCAGCTAGGTGGCGTGGCGCCGGTGGTGGCAAATATCGTTCGGGATGGCCTGGGACTGAAATACCACTGGGGCGTTGCCGATTATTTGCAGCGCGCGGCCCGCCATATCGCTTCCAGAACGGATGTGGAACAGGCCTATGCCATGGGCAAAGCAGCCGTGGAATACGCGATTGCTGGCCATAATTCAGTGATGCCCACCATTGAACGCACTTCGAGTTCGCCCTATGCCTGGAAAACAGGCATGGCTGAGCTATCCAAGGTGGCCAATGTAGAAAAAATGATGCCGGCTGATTTTATCAGCGCGGATGGTCTTGGCATTACGGACAAATGCCGCGAATACCTAGCGCCCCTAATCGAAGGAGAAGACTATCCTCCCTACAAGAATGGATTGCCCGATTATGTCAGACTGAAAAATACAGCGGTCGACAAAAAACTGGATGAATTCAAAATTTAAAAATGTAGATTTAAGTTGTTAGGTATCAGGCAGCTGAACAGATAAAATATGTGGTTTGGCTGCATTGTGATTTAGCTTGTGGATTGATGCGGGGCTATCAGGCCTAGTTCCGTATACATTTGGGTTGGTCTGATTTTAATTGGAGTTTCTTTATGGCAAACGGTTTAACGATAGCAATCCTCAGTGCGATGCTTGCCCTGATTTTCAGTGGCATATGGATTCGGCGTATCTACGCCCAATCCACCGGCAACGCACGCATGCAGGAAATTGCGGCTGCCGTGCAGGAAGGCGCGTCGGCCTATCTTAAACGTCAGTATATGACAATCAGTGTGGTTGGCGTGGTCCTGTTTCTCGCCATCGGCCTCGCTCTTTCCTGGGATATCGCCATCGGCTTCGCCCTTGGCGCAGCACTTTCTGGCTTGGCCGGCTTCATGGGGATGACGGTTTCAGTTCAAGCCAATGTACGTACGGCTGAAGCGGCACGCAGCGGATTGAATGAAGCACTGGCCATCGCTTTTCGCGGGGGTGCCGTGACTGGCATGCTGGTAGTTGGACTCGGACTGCTGGGTGTCGCTGGCTATACAGCACTGTTATTCAATGGTGCAGAGGAAAGTGCGTCGATCAGTGAAATCATTCGTCCACTGATCGGTTTTGCCTTTGGAGGCTCACTGATTTCCATCTTTGCCCGGTTGGGTGGCGGCATTTTCACAAAAGGCGCGGACGTCGGTGCGGATCTGGTCGGTAAAGTTGAAGCGGGTATTCCTGAGGACGATCCACGCAACCCTGCGGTCATTGCTGATAACGTGGGCGATAACGTGGGCGACTGCGCAGGCATGGCAGCCGACTTGTTCGAGACCTATGCCGTCACGATCATCGCGACCATGTTGCTGGGTGCACTGCTCTTCCAGACCAACACAGGCGATGCCATCGTTTATCCTCTGATGCTGGGCGCAGCATCCATTGTCGCCTCGATCATTGGCTGCTACTTCGTCAAAATGCGTGAGGGCGGAAAAATCATGAATGCGCTCTACCGTGGACTGGCAGTAGCCGGCGGTATTGCATTCTTCGCTTACCTGCCAGTAACCGTATGGTTCATGGGTAGTGCAACCCTGACACTTGGCGGCGTCGAAGTAGGCGGTGGCGAACTGGTCATGCGGCTGTTTGCCAGCGCAACGATTGGTCTGGTGCTGACAGGTCTGATGGTCATCATCACCGAATACTATACCTCGACTGAATACCCGCCCGTGCAGCACATCGCCAATGCCTCCACCACCGGCCATGCCACCAATATCATTGCCGGCCTGGGGGTATCCATGCGTGCAACGGCGGCACCTGTGCTGGCGGTATGTATCAGTATTTTTATCGCTTACTCGCTGGCCGGACTTTACGGTATCGCAGTTGCCGCAACCGCCATGCTGTCCATGACTGGTATCATCGTGGCACTCGATGCTTATGGCCCGATCACTGATAACGCAGGCGGAATTGCCGAAATGGCAGGCATGCCGGAATCTGTGCGCGCCATTACGGATCCGCTCGATGCGGTTGGCAATACCACCAAAGCAGTGACCAAAGGCTATGCCATCGGCTCGGCTGGATTGGCTGCCCTGGTTTTATTCGCTGATTATACGCATGGCCTTGAGGATATGGGCAAAGTCCTCTCACTCTCCTTTGATTTATCCAATCATCTGGTGATTATCGGCCTCTTTATCGGGGGCATGGTGCCTTTCCTGTTTGGCGCATTGTCCATGGAAGCAGTTGGCCGTGCGGCGGGCTCGGTTGTCATCGAAGTGCGTCGTCAGTTCAGGGAAATTCCGGGCATCATGGAAGGAACCAGCAAACCGGACTACTCACGTGCAGTTGATTTGTTGACCAAGGCTGCAATCAAGGAAATGATTATCCCATCACTGCTACCGGTACTCATCCCGATACTGGTCGGTGTGTTCCTAGGTCCGCAGGCCCTGGGCGGGGTATTGATGGGATCGATCGTCACGGGTATTTTCCTCGCCATCTCCATGACTGCCGGTGGCGGTGCATGGGACAATGCAAAAAAATATATTGAAGACGGCAACTATGGCGGTAAAGGCAGCGAAGCACACAAAGCTGCTGTAACCGGCGACACGGTCGGCGATCCCTACAAGGATACCGCTGGTCCGGCCATCAACCCGTTGATCAAAATCATCAACATTGTGGCATTGCTGATCATTCCATTGCTGTAATCAGCGCCCCACCAGCAAAAAAGCCTACCAGGGGAACTTGGTAGGCTTTTTTGTGCGCCCGTGCCGGGCGATTTGAGGTGTTGAACCCAAAAACCTCAGTCGACCATTATCAGTAAAGGCTGAAATCATCCCACTGCAGTTTTGGATTAAGGTCATGACAGAGGGGTGTGAAGTTATTTGCTGCATCAACCTCGCCCCCCCCCGCAGCGACGGCTTCCTGTGTCAGCTGCTGAAGAACCGCCTGTTCAATATCCAGACCATCTCTACCACCTGGCAAGACCTTCCTGGGCAAGCACCCATTCCTTCACCACACGACGACCGGTTTCACACCACCACACCCTGATCACGAGAGCTTTGCCGAATTTCATCCGCTCGCCCTGCCCGTCAGCACCTGGTACCCGGTTTTTGTCCATCGGCGGACAGCTCCGCTCCACGCTTCCTCCCCACATTCAGTCGCCCGCATGCAGTTGCGCCTCGCTCGCTGTGATCAACTTGCGGTGGGACTTTCGCCCACAAGAATGCGCCCGTACCGAACGCACAAAAAAAAACACCCCACTGAATACTTATGTGGGGTGCAAAGGCTTCGTCACAAAATCTGTCTTTCGTTTGTCCTGACCTTGCTCGAAACTAGAGGAGAGAAAGGTTGCTCGTTTACGGAGAGATCGATATCACAAGCAACAACCACCATGAGAAAACATTTCTTATCAATTCCATTTAAAATTGGTATTCCAATACACTAGAACCCAATACCGACATACCCCCCAACTGTCAGCCCGCTCACGTTGACGCCATCGAGTTTGCCTCCAGCCAGTTGATAACGGGCATCCGCGCCGATAAAGATTTCCTTCCAAACATTGTAGTCAGCACCCACCCCAAACATGACGCCAGGCTGCAAGACCGTAATGGATTCCGAAGGAGGGCTGATTACATGCAGCGCCAGACCGGCCGGAATCACCCAAGGTCGGAATCGGCTTCCTTCCATGAATTTGATTTTAGGGGCAGCCGTCAATGTGAATTGACTGACAGTCACCTTACGTGGATTGAGTGCTCCCCCGGCCAACTGAGTCGGTTCGTTGGCCAGTGCATTGCCAAGCACACTGTTGCTGAACTGTTTGTATTCAAACATGAGTTCGGCAAATACACTGGTACCGGACATCATTCCCCAGACATCATCCGTCAGATTGAAATCAAAACCGGCGCCGACATACCAAGCATCTCTTCCGGCACGATCCTGTGCACCGACTGGCGCCACCGCACTCTGAATTGAAACGCCATTGCGCTTGTTGTCGTTATGCGCAAAACCACCCCGGAAAAACACCATATGCTTGCTTTTGGGCGCCATATCGCCGAAAGAAACTGTCGATTGCTCCAATTCTCTAACTTTTTGAGCATCTTTTGCCGTATCAGTCTTCACCTTGTCCAGCTCACCCCGGATAGACTGTAGCTGTTGTTCCAGTGTCCTGACTTGCTCTTCCAATAATCGCGTTGCAGCATCCTGAGCAAGAACCTGGGGCGAGACCATCGCTGCCATGACACCGAATGCACCGATCAAAAATCCGGAAGTTGATCGCTTTATGGGAAAAAACTGCTTCACTTGATTCTCCTTATTGATTTTATATTTATATCGGCCTATTTGAGAACGCATAGTAAAGAAATGCCGGCCCCTCCCCTTTGATCTATGTCAAGATAACCGCATTTCTCATCGCCCATCTGTAAACCATAATTTGGCAATGATTCACATACTCTCGTCTGATACCCCCTTCCCGCCATTGGAGCATGCTCTGGCCAAACCCAACGGCCTATTGGCGGCTGGAGGAGATTTATCGCCCGAACGCCTGCTCTCCGCTTATCGTAGGGGTATTTTTCCCTGGTTCAACGATGGCGAACCGATACTTTGGTGGAGCCCCGACCCGCGCATGGTATTGTTTCCCCATGAATTGAGAATCAGCCGCTCCCTTCACCAGACATTAAAAAAGAAACATTACGAAATCCGGACAGATCACGCATTCTCCAGTGTGATACGGGCTTGTGCTGCGCCACGCAGGAAGCAGGATGGGACCTGGATACACAACGAGATGATTGCTGCTTACAGCGCGCTGCATCACCAAGGAATCGCACATTCGGTCGAAACCTGGATCGGTGGAGAACTGGCGGGTGGTTTATACGGCGTGGCGATTGGCCAAATGTTTTTTGGCGAATCGATGTTTTCCCGGGTCACCGATGCCTCCAAAATTGCTTTAGTGCATTTAGTCAAACAACTAGCGAACTGGAACTTTGGCTTGATCGATTGTCAGATGAAAACAGCCCATCTCGCTTCAATGGGCGCGCGGGAAATCCCCAGATCCTCTTTCGTGCAGCGACTGAACGAACGCATTAGCGAACCCGGCAGAAATGGACGGTGGCATTTCGATTATACTTATTCGGAAAACTGAAGATTCCAGGATAATTTCCAATACAAGCTGATGGACTTTTATGTAACCAGACATTATCCATGCAGCTATCTGTCGGACCGGCTTGCCCGCTCACGGATTGCGATAGCAAGCGATGCTTCGGATAGCAAGACTTATGCGCAATTGATCAAGCAGGGTTATCGCCGCAGCGGCAGCTTTATTTACCGCCCGGATTGCGGCCAATGCCACGCTTGCATACCCGTGAGAATTATGGTCGATCAGTTTAAACCTAACCGGACACAACGGCGCATTTGGAAACAACATCGGCATTTGCAGGTGGTTCATCATCCGCTTCATTACGATCCCGAACATCTCGCGCTGTATCAGCGCTACCAGAAACGGCGACATGCAGGCGGCACTATGGATCACGATGACCATCAACAGTACAGCGACTTTCTGCTGACAAGCAATGTCAACTCGCGCTTGGTCACTTTCCACGAGGACCGGCAATTGCGCATGGTCAGTATTGTCGACCAGTTACCGGATGGGCTTTCCTCGGTCTATACCTTTTTCGACCCGGATGTCATCGGATCAAGCTATGGCACATACAGCATCCTGTGGCAAGCAGCCCACTGCCAGATCAAGTGCCTGCCCTATGTTTACCTGGGTTACTGGATCGCGGAAAATCAAAAAATGCGCTATAAAACCAATTTTCAACCCTTGCAATGCTTGCTGGATGGCCAATGGCAATCCATGGAAGCGGCTCACTCCTATTAATAACCAACCCATGCTGTACACTCTATTCCGACCACTCTTGTTTTCACTCGACCCCGAAACGTCACACACACTCTCGCTCAAGAGTCTCAAGCTCTTCAAGAAGCTCGGATTGCTTCCCGACCGCTCGCTTGGTTGCAAGCCAAGTCATGTCATGGGGCTTGATTTCCCCAATCCGGTCGGGCTGGCTGCAGGCCTGGATAAAAATGGCGCCTACCTCGATGCTCTGGCATCGCTCGGATTTGGCTTCATAGAAATTGGCACAGTCACACCTCGCCCCCAGCCTGGCAATCCAAGGCCACGGCTGTATCGCATTCCACCCGCGCAAGCCATCATCAATCGCATGGGATTCAATAACCAAGGCGTGGATAAACTGGTGCAGAATGTTCTACAATCAAACTATCGTGGCATTCTGGGGATCAATATCGGGAAAAATTTTGATACGCCCTTGGCCCATGCAACCGAGGATTACCTGATCGGTTTGCGCAAGGTTTACAAGCATGCAAGCTATGTCACCATCAATATTTCCTCACCCAACACTTCCCAGCTGAGACAGTTGCAAAACAGCACCGAGCTCGAATCCTTGCTCAGCGCCTTAAAAACCGAGCAAGCCCGCTTGAGTGACCAATATGGCCGCTATACGCCACTTGCGATCAAAATCGCACCCGATCTGGATGCCGCCCAACTTGAGGTGATTGCCTCGCTATTGCTAAAATATCAAATGGATGCCGTGATTGCGACCAATACGACGGTATCACGCGAGGGATTAGGCAACGTCCCTCATGCGAGTGAAGGCGGCGGCCTGAGCGGCGCGCCACTGACCCAACGCAGCACGGCAATGGTACATACACTCGCTGGCCTGTTGCAACAAGCGGTTCCCATCATAGGTGTAGGTGGTATCATGTCTCCGCTTGACGCCAAAGCCAAAATGGAAGCTGGCGCAAGCCTCGTTCAACTGTATACCGGCCTCATTTACCGGGGACCGGATTTAGTACTGGATACTGTCTCGGCACTCTGTGCCCGCTAGATTTATGCTGGATAAATTCACACTCATCGAACAGATTGATGCGGTTCTGCCGCAAACTCAATGCGGGCAATGCGGGTTCGATGGCTGCAAGCCCTATGCGACGGCCATTGCCGAAGGTCGTGCCGATATCAACCAATGTCCGCCGGGTGACAACGCTGGCATACAAAAGCTGGCAGCCATTTTAAATATTGCGCCCAAACCACTCGACCCCACTTATGGCCATCCCAAACCCAAAGCGGTTGCCGTGATAGACGAGGCGCAATGTATCGGCTGCACCTTTTGTTCACGCGCCTGCCCGGTCGACGCGATTGTGGGCGCAGCCAAGCAAATGCATACTGTCCTGTCTGAGGCATGCACCGGCTGTGAACGCTGCATTGCCCCTTGTCCGATGGATTGCATCAGCATGAAAGAAGTCAGCGAGCCCGCAGCGCCTGAAATCCAGCAACAATTGGCGGACCGGGCACGAGAGCGGTATCACTTCCGATTACAGCGGCTGGCACGCGACCAGCAAACGCGCGCGGACGCATTGCAACAGAAGCGGGTAACGGCAAGCGCTGCCCAAACTTCCCAGAACAACCTGCGAGCTACCAAGCAAGCCATCATTCAGGCGGCCATGGAGCGTGCGCGTGCGAAGCTTCCCGGCCATCTTACAAAACCTCAAGCATAGATTTCAATTAGAATCAGCATGAACGCCGCCAAGCGCCATGAAATTTTCACGCGTTTCAGAAACGCAAATCCCCACCCGACCACCGAACTTGAATACACGACGCCCTTTCAATTACTGGTAGCAGTCATTCTCTCGGCACAGGCAACCGACAAGAGCGTCAATCTGGCTACCCGCAAACTGTTTCCAGTCGCGGACACACCCGAGAAAATCCTCACCCTGGGGGAAGCCGGGCTCAGTCAGTTTGTTCAGCGAATAGGGCTGTTTCGAACCAAAACAAAAAACATACTGGCCACTTGCCAGATGCTGATAGCGCAATACCAGGGTGAAGTCCCCCGCAGCCGTCCGGAACTTGAGAAGCTACCAGGGGTTGGCCGGAAAACAGCCAATGTCATCCTGAATACTGCTTTCGGCGAGCCGACCATTGCTGTCGACACTCATATTTTCCGGGTCGCCAATCGGACCGGTATTGCACCAGGCAAAAATGTGCTGATCGTTGAACAAAAACTGGTTAAACTCGTACCGAGCGAATTCCGGCACGATGCACATCACTGGCTGATCCTGCATGGGCGTTATGTTTGCAAGGCAAGAAAGCCCGCGTGCGATCGATGCCTGATTGTTGATTTATGCGAGTTTAAGGATAAAAACTTGGCACAAAACTTTGATTCACTTCCACCTCCGGCGGCATGATGTTCAATCCCTCCAGAGATCAGGCACGGCAATTATTCTTCGACACCTGGCGCAAATACCGCGCAGGAGAACCACTTTCGGGTATGGAGACTATCGCACTGGAAGTGATTCTGCAGCATCCGGAATACCATGCCATGCTGCAGGATAGGGAACACTATCTCGATAAGGATTTTCTGCCCGAAATGGGAGAAACCAATCCTTTTCTACACATGATCATGCATGTGGCCATCAAGGAACAACTTGCGATCGATCAACCGGCTGGCATTCGTCAGAAATTCGAACAAATCCGGGCAAAAACAGGCGATGAACATGCAGCGATGCATCACACCATGGAATGTCTGGCGGAAATGCTCTGGCAAGCGCAGCGTCACCAATCGGCGCCGGATGCACAGCTTTATCTGAACTGCATGGATGAACGGATCAATCAATAAAAAACGGAATGTACTCACCATTCAAGTACATTCCGCTCCAGGTGTAGCAGCAATCAATACTGCCTACTGCCGAAAAAACCCTGGCTTATCTTTTCACATACAAACCTGACTGACTGGAATAATAGAAAGCTAAGTTTTCGATATCTTCCTTGCTCAGATTTGCGGCCATGCTAGCCATGATTGGATCTTTGCGCTCACCGCTCTTGTAGTCATTCAATACTTTCTCAAGATAGGTTCTGGCCTGGCCACCGATTTTAGGAAAATTCGGGGCCGGGCTGTTGCCGTCCAGTCCATGGCAAGATGCACAAACTTCCTGTGCCTTTCTTTTACCTGCTTCCACATCAGCTGCAACCACTTGCCCTGATAAAATTAATGCCAATCCACTTACCGCAGCCACTACATAGTTTCTCATATTCATAATCCTTGCATTAAGAAGAAAGATCAATTGCCCGCATAATAAGCGGCTAGTGCATCGATATCCTCATCGGAGAGCGTTCCTGCAATGCCAACCATAGTCGGATGGCTGCGCTCACCAGATCGATAATCCTTCAACGCTTTGACCAAATAAGCTGCATGTTGTCCACCCAATTTTGGAACATGGTAAACAACCGGATATGCGGTACGGTAGTCTGCAATGCCATGGCAACCTTGGCACATAACAATTTTGCTTTTGACTGAATCAGTATCCTCAGCAGCTTGTGTCATGCCTGAAAATGACAGAATCATGCCAGAAGCAACGAGTAGTTTAACGGCTGCTGACTTTTTCACTTTGTGCATCCTCCTCTCAAAAAAACAGGAACTTTAAACGATGGATCTGGTTTAGTCAATGAATGACCAGGCTATCTCCCTGTTGTGTATAGGGAAATTATTCTTGATTAATTTTGATTGCAGGTGAATTTGGCTACCGATTGCTTGCTCTCCAGGGCTTCCCAGCGGGAGAAGTGGGCCGACAGCTCTGTTTCCAGGGCAGCCGCCCGCGCTTGCAAGACCTTAGCCTCATCATGGTTATTCTGATAAATTTCGGGATCGCTCAAACGCTGGCCGATCAGCGTCTGCTCTCGCTCCAACGCATCAATTTTCTCGGGCAAAGCTTCGAGTTCGCGTTTTTCCAGATAAGTTAATTTCACCTCATCATTCGCTCCGCTTTTCCTGTTGCTTACCGGCTTGGCGGCTGGTTTGAGCGAGCTCCGTTCACGCTTTTCCAACGACTGCGCAGCAGATTTGAACTGCGACCACTCCTGATAGCCGCCAATATATTCGCTCAGAACCCCCTCCCCTTCGAATGCAATGACTTGCGTGACGACGTTATCGAGGAAGGCCCGATCATGACTGACCAGAAATAATGTACCGCTGTAGTCCTGTAGCAAGGATTCCAGTAATTCGAGGGTTTCAATATCGAGATCGTTAGTGGGCTCATCCAGAACCAGCACATTAGCCGGCCGTGTAAATAATCGCGCCAGCAGCAAGCGGTTGCGTTCGCCGCCAGAAAGCGACTTCACAGGCGAACGGGCGCGTTGGGGCGAGAACAGAAAATCCCCCAGATAGCTGATAACATGCTTCTGTTCTCCATCGATCTCAATGAAATCCGAGCCCTGGCTAATGGCTTCAACCAAGGTCAGCTCATCGTCCAGTTGCGTGCGCATCTGATCAAAATAGGCAACCGATAGCTTGGTTCCCAATCGAATGGTGCCGGCATCCGGCTGAAGCTCTCCCAGAATAAGCTTGAGCAAGGTGGATTTACCGGCACCGTTTGGGCCCAGCAATCCGATCCGATCTCCACGCATAATCCGGCAGGAAAAATCTCGGACAACCGGTTTGCCATTAAAACTTTTGGCAACATGTGCCAATTCTGCCACCAATTGCCCCGAACGCTCACCGACTTCCACCTTGAAACTGACCTCACCGACACGCTCACGCCGAGTAGCGCGCGCTTTCCGCAGTGCGTCCAGCCTTCTTACCCGGCCTTCGTTCCGGGTTCGCCGGGCCTGAACGCCTTTGCGTATCCAGACCTCTTCCTGGTTTAAAAACTTATCGAATTTCTTATTATGAATCGCTTCAGTTTCCAGTATTTCAGCTTTCTTCTGTTGATAGGCAGAAAAATTCCCGGGAAAGCTCTTCAGATCACCGCGATCGAGTTCGATAATGCGGATAGCCACATTGTCCAGAAACCGCCGGTCGTGCGTAATGAAAATGACGGTGCCGGAAAAATCGCGCAGCATCTCCTCCAGCCATTCGATAGAGGAAAAATCCAAATGGTTGGTCGGCTCATCCAGCAACAATATGTCTGGCGATACAACCATAGCTCGCGCAAGCGCGACCCGCTTGCGTGCACCCCCCGACAACGTTCCGATGATTGCATCTTCGGCCAGACCGAGCCGGTTGATTGCCGTTTGTACCTTGTTATGAATGAGCCAGCCATCCTGTGCTTCCAGGACGCCCTGCAGATTCTGCATGCGCACCAACAACGCCTCGGTATCTGCATCCGCCTCGCCCAAGGCATGTGAAACTGCGTGATAATCAAGCAATGTCTGAGCCAGCGCACCCAGTCCCCGTGAAACCTCCCCGAATACTGATTGCGTCTCATCCAATACCGGTTCTTGCGGGACATAAGCCACATTCATACCAGGTGCCACCCATAACTGGCCATCATCCAGTTTGATTTCCCCGGCCAGGGCGCGCAACAAACTCGACTTGCCGCTTCCATTGCGGCCGATCAGCCCTACGCGCTCGCCGGAATCAAGCTGCAATGCGATATGATCGAGCAAGGCATGGTGGCCAAAAGCTAAACAGGCATTCTCAAGGGTAATAAGTGGCATAGAAAAAACAGTTCAATCAATTAAGGTAACCCTGGCCCGGACGCGGAATGACGGCCGCATAATCCGGCTGCCATTGGTTGTATCCATATACATATACTTCAACTGGATCCATTTGGCAGCGCTTTGTTGTTTATATACGTCCTGTGAACTATTTTCAGTTTCAGTGCGGTGCATGAAATGCGTCCTACTCGCATGCAGTAGCAATAACCATCGAGCGCAGGGTGCGTTGACGCGCCAGAAAACCGACGTGGGATGATCTCAAGCTTCATGCGCCCTGCTGAAAATTGCACAGAGGCAAATTATTATATGACATCACATACGGCATTCGATTCAACATAGCGGAATCGGGCTGGCCTAACAATCCTGGATAATCCGCTGTCTGCGTCTGGCACAAACCTCATGCTTCGATTGAAACAGGAAAAGCCGAATGAACATGATACATGCCGGCAAGTCCAATTGAAACGCCAGGACCATGGAACCTGTCTAGCATATGAAAATTCAAGAGATTGGATTATACGGGATGGCTGACGTATGATCATATATAAACCAAATATACCATACCGGCTGCTTATCCCGGGAGACGGCGACAGCCGAAAATGGCATGGCTGGCTTGCAGGATAAAATCCTACTTGGCCTCACCAGCGCCTCGACATCTATCACATCTGATCCAGCCGAAGAAATTACGATGATGAATTCCGACTACTTCAAGAACTGGCAAGATTACTGGAAAAAACTCCAGTCTCTGCTGCTCGACCCCAAGATCGATGAAGCTGCCCTGGAGACTTCTCTGCGTACAGCGCGAGAGAATGTTCCAGTGCCGGTACTCTGGCTGCTGGGAAAAACACAGGCTGGCAAAACATCCATCATTCGCTCATTGACAGGCAGCGAAACAGCACAAATAGGCAACGGCTTTCAGCCCTGCACCCGCCATTCCCGGTTCTACGATTTTCCCAGTGAAATGCCGATTGTCCGTTTCCTTGATACCCGCGGACTGGGTGAAGTTGACTATGATCCAGCCGATGACATCCACTTTTGCGCTTCTCAGGCACACTTACTGCTGGCCGTGATGAAAGCGGCCGATTTACGCCAGGAAGTCTTGTTCGATGTTCTGCACGATATCCGTCTACAACACCCGGAATGGCCGCTACTCATGGTCCAGACCGGCCTGCACGAGCTTTATCCAGCCGCTGGCAAACACATGCTTCCCTGGCCCTATGGTCATGAACCCTGGCCTGAGACACTACCGGCCGAATTAAGACGTGCCTTGCTTGCCCAGCGCGCCGCCGCGAACATGCTGCCCGGGTTCGCCCCCATCCATTGGATAGCCGTTGACCTGACCTTGCCCGAAGACGGATTTGAACCCGGCGATTACGGCCTGGAAGGATTATGGCAAGCGATCGAATCACTGTTGCCGCTCGGATTGCAGCACCAACTAAGTGAGGAACAAACTGTCCGTGACCTGTATGCCCGCACCGCGCATCAACATATTGTCGGTTATGCGTTGACCGCCGCCGGACTCGGCGCCCTGCCGGCAGTGGATCTGGTGGCCGTCACGGCTGTCCAGGCCAAACTGTTACACAGCCTCGCGGCACTGTATGCGCAACGCTGGGATACTCGCACCGTGTCGGAGTTTCTTGGCCTGCTGGGAACCGGCATCGCCACCAGTTACCTGACCAGATTCATAGGACGTACCGTAACCAAACTGATTCCCATCCTGGGACAGACTGCCGGTGCCGTATGGGGCGCCAGCGCAGGTGGAGCGACCACTTATGCACTGGGCAAGGCATCCATTTATTTTTTCAATCAGCGCAAACAGGGCCTGAATGTCGACCCCGCAGTCATGCGGCGCATCTATGCCGAGTCACTCGAAAAGGGCCGCACACTGATGAATGAAAGATTGCGCGGCCAATCAAAATGAAAACATTGCTAAACCGTGTCGACCCGCTGCAATTCGTTGCCCTGGCTTTGCTAGGATTGCCTACGCTCGCCTTGTTCGGGTTCGGCATGCTCTGGCTATGGCAAACAGACCATCTCGTTACCTGGCTGATCGTCATGGTCGTTTGTGGAGGGCTTGCGTATGGCTTGCAAATCTGGTCGGCACAACGCCGCCGCAAATTGCTGAACGAACTGTTTACCGAACCCAATCCGGATTGGCCGCCACGTGCCGCTGATGTCTGGCAGGAAGTCGAAGCATTGGCAGATAGCTGCGACCCGCAGGATTGGCCCCTGGACCATACCGACTGGATCATCGAATTGGGCAAACGTACGCTCCATACCGTTTCCCGATGCTATTTCCCGGATGCCGAGCGCCCTTTACTAGAACTGACTGTGCCGCACACACTCCTGATCATCGAGCAGGCCAGCCGTGATTTACGCCGGGATGTCACAGAAAATATCCCTTTTAGCGATCGACTGACGCTTGGAGACCTGATACGGGCAAAACGTTGGAAAACCAAGGCGGAGAAAGCGTACAACGTTTATCGTGCCGGCAGGATTGTGGCCAATCCGGTCAACGCACTGTTTGGCGAATTCTGGCGATTATTTCGGGAACGCAGTTTTACGCTGGCCCGCAGCGAATTTCAGCGCTGGTTTCTGCGCGCTTATATACGGAAAGTTGGCTATTATGCCATCGACTTGTACAGTCGACGCCAACCCCTTGCGTTCGCCGATCTGCAGACGCCAGCCGCCACGCCGCCTCTCACATCGGCTCTCGATCTGGAACGCGCCCGGCAGGCTGAAAACAAGCTTGCAGAGCCATTGCATATACTCGTATTGGGCCGGACCAATGCCGGCAAATCCAGTCTGATCAATGCACTGTACGGCAAACTCATCGCCGCGACAGATATCCTGCCGGATACGACATATGAATTGTCGCCCGCTCTCCTCCAGCGCGATGGTTTTACGCAGGCATTGATATACGATAGCCCTGGATGCGACAGCGGGTTTTATGACGATCATCAAATGCAGACAGCAGCGCTGGAAGCGGACCTGATCTTGTGGGTGACACCAGCCAATCGGCCGGATCGACAAATTGAACGCCGCACATTGGACGCCCTCCGTACTGCCCAGTCAGCCTGTCTGAATCGGCGGCCACCGCCACTACTGGTTGCAGTCAGTCATATTGATCTGCTGCGGCCCGCCAATGAATGGCAACCACCCTATGACCTGACCGATCAGCTGAACGTCAAAGCTACCAATATCCGGGCCGCCGTCGCAGCGGTCGCCGCGGATCTATCGGTGCCCGTCACACAGGTCATACCCGTTTGCCTGAAGGAAGAAAAAGTCTACAATGTCAAGGATGCATTCTGGGCAGCCATGCTGGCCGAGCAAGATACCGCACTCAGAGTCAGGCTGTTACGTTGCCTGGATGCGGACAAACGTACCAGCGACTGGGCGCTGCTGCGTCGCCAGCTGCGTAATGCGGGCCGTTTCTTGTGGGAACTGCCAGATAAAATCAAAGAATAATAGGCCTCTATCCCATCTCCAGCAGGATGAGGCAGGGTGTGTCAACGCAACCTGCGCACAATGATCGCTGCCGCTCCATTCGTGCAGGGTACATTTCATGCGCCACATTGCAGACGAAAATAGTTCAGGGGTATAAAGCATAATCATCCCGCATTGGGTTGCGCGCTTACCGGGGCATCACACTATGAGCAAACAGATCGCACTCATCCAGGGGCATCCTGATCCCGAGGGCAGTCACTTCTGCCATGCACTGGCAGCGGCCTATGCCCAGGGCGCCCAATCGGCCGGTCACAAGGTGGCAATCATCGAAATAGCACACATCACCTTCCCGGTGCTACGATCCAAGCAGGATTTTGATCATGGCGTGCCTCCCGAATCGATTCGCGCCGCACAGCGAATCATTCAACAGGCGGGGCATCTGGTTTTCATCTATCCCTTGTGGCTTGGCACGATGCCTGCCTATTTCAAGGCCTTTCTGGAGCAGGTATTCAGGCCAGGGTTTGCGGCCAATCAAACTTCCGCATCCGGACCATGGCAGAAATTGCTGGCTGGCAGAAGTGCACGGATCATCCTCACCATGGGCATGCCTGCCTTCATCTATCGATGGTATTTCTTCGCCCACAGCCTGAAAGGCCTGAAGCGGAATATTCTCGGTTTTTGCGGCATAGCGCCGATCAAGGACACCCTGATCGGGAGGGTAGATACGCTCAACGAAAAGCAACGAAAGTGGTGGCTCAACAAGGTACGTTCCCTCGGCGTCCAGGGCAAATGATCTCGAATGCGACACCAGCCCCTAGGAGCCCACACCGCCATGAGCAACCGATCTCGTTCCAGAGCTGCGAAAAGTGGCCACCCTGCAGCTTCAGGATGATTGTTCCTCTTGATCCCGGAATCGTTGCTGAATCGCAACGATCTTTTCCACATTGCCAAGCAAGGCCTCGACACAATCTCGGTCCAGTTTATCGTCCGCCAATCGCTGCAGCATGCTGAATGCCTCTTCATTAGACCAGGCTTCCTTGTAGACACGGCGCGAAGTCAAAGCGTCGAATATATCCGCCACAGCACTTATGCGGGCCTCGATGGGAATTTCGTCCCCTTTCAACTGCTTCGGATAACCACTGCCATCGATAGCCTCATGGTGATATTCAGCAATATTGCGCAAAATACCCACATGCCCGAAGGTACCCAGACTGAAGTCTCGCAGGATTTCATCGATGATTTCCCTACCCCGGGTCGGGTGCGTTTTCATGATTTCGAATTCCTGATCATTCAGTTTCCCCGGTTTGCGCAAAATGCTGTCCGGAATGCCTATCTTGCCAATATCATGCAACGGAGAGAACAGAAAAATATGTTCGATCTGTTCATCGGTGAGCTGATAGCTGGGCGCAAGCTCGAGCGCAATCAGACGCGCATAATGTGCGGTGCGATCGATATGCGAACCAGTTTCCAAATCACGATAGTGGGTCATACTGCGTGCCGCCTTGACGGCCGAAAGCAATGTTCTGATTGCCGTCAGCTCATTGATGACAACCAATGCGATCAAATGACCGTAAATATCCAGCTGACGCAACACCGCCGGAACGAAAGGACGCGCTTCAGGGGAGTTAAAAAACAAAAAACCGATAAAAGTGCCGCTCTGATATACCGGCATGGTATAGCTGGCCCGATAGCCTTTTTCCCAGATCTTTTGCGTATGCAAGTGTTCTCCCTCGCTGAAAATAGCGAGATCCTGCACCAGGCGCGGACGGCGCTTCTCGATAATTTCGCGCAGGGAAGGCGCATCATCGAGCAAAGCTTCATAGGCCATCAAGGGCGTCGTACCGCCAGCAGTACTATGTGTATAAGTCTTGAGTATGCCGGTTGCCTCGTCCAGCAACGCGATAGACAAGCGCTCAATGAACGGAAAATCCTCGCTGATCAGTTGATGCAGGACACGCAGCTTATCAGAAAGCGGCCGGTTTTCATGCAACTGGGCAAGCGTATCCTGGTGGCGGAATAAATTTTCTTGGGGTAATCGCATCGCATTAAACTCGAAATAGCATGTAACTAACCGGAGCGGGAGGAAACCTTGCTGCCACTGCACGCATACCGGCTCCACTTTTGTGATGATCGTGTTCGATCCATTACGTTATGAGCCTACCAGATTTTTTGTGCTTCCGAGACCACGAAATGATAGAAAAAAACAACCATGACCGGCCATCCACAGTTAATCCACAATTTTGGCGTCTCAATCCCAACGCCAACCGCGGGGATCACCACATCCATATATATCCCATGCGCGAGGCATGCGTACGTATCAAATTCAAGCGCAAGCGCATCCACAGAAACACCATGACACGAAGGACTGACAACTATGGCTTTTAAGCTATGGCGCAAGGCAGAATGCAGCGGGATAGGTATTTCATGGCCCTTGCTGCCACGCTATCAGGTTATAGCACGCTTGCATATAGTTATGTTATAACATAACATACGGTAAAAACGACATGCTTATGAATAATTGTCTACCAACGCTATTTCTCAGAATCAAGCCTCAGCGGCCACTCCTCGCAGGGTTCCGGCATTGGCAAATAGCGACAAGCATATTATTGGCCATCGGAACATTTCATCATGCCTTGGCAGATGATGAAATCAGCGATACCCCTCCCAGGGTAGTGCTGTCTGATTCGGCTGATCAGACACCCGCCGTGACACTTGAGCCCATGACCATAATGGGGACTGCGATTCCTCAGCCGCTCAAATCGAACACCAGCATTCTGAAAGGCCGGTCATTGCGCTTGCAACAAGGCGATACGCTAGGAACAACCCTCGACAAAGAATTGGGACTCAGCAATGCTTCTTACGGGCCCGGAGTCGGTGTACCCGTAATTCGGGGCTTGACCGGTTCGCGAGTGCGCATGCTGCAAAGTGGTATAGGCAGCCATGACGCGACCAGTCTCAGTCCGGATCATGCCGTAGCAATTGACCCGTTATTTGCCGAAGAAATCAGCATCATTCGGGGGCCGGAAACCATTAAGTACGGCGGCAATGCAATTGGGGGCATTGTCGATGTCAAAGACTACCGGATTCCAGAACGCGTCCCTCAGAATCTTATCGACGGTTCCATAGAAAGCCGCTATGACACCAATGGGCATGGCACAAACTCTGCCTTTAAATTGAATTTGGGCAAGGAATGGCTGGCATTGAGCCTGGGTGGATTCTTGCGTGACCGGGGCGACACTCGGATTCCCGGCAAACCCATCGACGAAGCTTTTATACAACAACAGTTCGGCTTAACGGATATACAGAATGTAACAGGCAAGATTCCCAATACCGATAGCAAAAGCACCGGAGGATTTGCCGGAATATCCTGGCTGGGAGAGAGCGCCATGGCGGGCATGTCGATCAGTCATATGGACAATCGTTATGGTGTGCCCAAAGGCAGTCATGGGCTGGATCCGAATCATCTGGATGGCTTGGAATTGATTCTCCCACAGCTAAGTGATTTAACCGGATTCGAGGATATTTTTGGCCCACAGGCGCTATTCCCCAGTATCCGCATGAATATGCGGCAAACGCGCTACGATTTCAAAAGCGAGTGGTATGAGCCAATTCGGGGAATCGAACGCATCGGTTTTCGCTATGGATTGGTAGATTATCAGCACACGGAAATCGAAGGCGGCACGCCTTTTACGCAATTCAAAAATGATGTCGGTGAAGGACGGTTTGAAATCGATCATAATTTTTTCCAGCGCTTGACCGGCACAGTCGGCGTGCAATGGATTAACCGAGATTTTGCCGCTCTGGGTGTCGAAACTTTTGTTCCCGAAACCCGGCAGAATTTACTTGGCTTGTATACAACGCAGCAATATGCCTGGGATAACTGGATTTTTAGCAGCGGTCTCCGCTTTGAGCAATCCCGGATAAATCCCAGGGCAAACCAGTTATCGCTACGCGGCAGCGCCCTGCCACCCATCCCATTGCCTGACGAAATGAAGTACCGGGCCGTATCAGCTTCCGCCTCCGTGCAATGGCTTCCACTGAAAGACACCTCCGTCATGCTGCTGTTCAACCACAGCAAGCGCTCGCCGGATATTCAGGAGCTATTGTCGCTGGGTCCTCACTTGTCCACACGCAGCTTTGATATCGGCAATGTGCAACTGACCAATGAAACCATGAACATGATCGATTTAGGCTTCAACCTGAAGAAGGAACGCTTCAGTCTGCGGGTCAATGGCTACTACAACCGGTCCAATAATTTTATTTACCAACGCAACACCGGTCTGGTCTATGAAATTGACAATGAAGTCATTCGCCAGCGATGCGTCAGTCAGGCGGAATGCGTATCAATTTTTGCCTATGATCAACGCAATGCAGAATTCATCGGTTATGAATCCGAGCTCGAAGCAAGGCTTTACCGACTTGCCCAAGGCGATGTGCTGCTGACTTTGTTTTCCGACTACGTTCGCGGCCGCTTTGTGCAGGGTGGGCGCGACGATATTCCGCGCCTGCCACCTTTGCGCTACGGTACCGAGCTTGGATTCAGTCATGCAAAATGGCATACCGCCCTGCGTTACACCCGAGCGGAAGCACAAAATTTTCCGGGTGAAAATGAAACCCGCACCCGAGGCTATCATCTACTGACTGTAAGCGCGGATTATCAAATGGGGCTGGGGAAATGGGCAGATCTCTGGCTGTTTGTCAGAGGCACCAATCTGTTGAATGAAGAAATACGCAGCGCGGTTTCATTCTTAAGAAATTTTGCACCCGAACCCGGTCGAAGCCTGGTATTCGGATTACGGGCAACCTTCTAATCATGATACATCCGGCCTTATTCTCGCTAGTTGCGGCACTGATGTTTAATCAAGCGGTCTCCGCCCCGCACCTGGATGTGGAAGTCTGGGGGCAAGGCAACGCATTGTTTGTGGGCTACTGCCGTACACCGGGTGTGGTCGGCTGTGAGCTTGGCCGGCTGGCAGAATCGCTTCAGTTACCGGCAGGAACCTTGCCCAGAGAAGCGGCGACAGGTAAATTCATTTTTCTGGCTGATTTCCGGGATTTTTCCGGGGGTGATTTTCGGACCAGGAACCCGGGCTTTCAATCAGTCCGGAATGCGCTACTACCCAATGAGCTGATCAGCTATCGTGCACTGGGAAAACTCAAATACTGGCATCCAGCATTCTCCTCCTGGGGAAGCCCACCTGACGGCTTTCAAATCAAATTGTTCGGCGGGCTGGAAGCAAGCAGCCAAGTCATCAGCGACTATTCCCAATGTGCCGGGCAATTGTTTTGCTTCAGCGAAGGCAGCTTCGGCACGGATGGCAGTACTGTTTTTGCCGCAGACGGGATTCATGGCAATCCTGAATTAGTCGTCGACATTACCAATAATAACGGTGTCCTCCACACGCATCTCAGCTTCTTCCTGGAAAATCAGCAAGGTGAAATAGGCGGCCCGGTTGGTGCCTATCTGATTGAAATGCAGGTCACCTCCAACGCCCGTTACTTCCCTTCAGAACCTTTTTTAATCCTGTTTAATGCCGGCTTGGACGAAAATGCTTTTGCTGCCGCCTTGCTGGCCTTGATCGGCGACTCTTCAAGCATCGCTCCGCCACCGCTCCCTCCGGCCACGCCTGTATCCATCCCCGGCGACGTGGATTTGAATGGCTATGTGGATCGAATTGATGTCGCACTGATTCTGCTGGCAGCACAGAATAACGAGCCCCTGCGTCCGGATAACATTCGATTCGATGTCAATGGCGATGGGGTCATCGACCGCAATGATGCCTTCTTGGCCAAAGAGCTCTGCACGCTCAGGCTTTGCAAGAGCCCGATTATCGAACCCGCCACGGCGCTGAATATGGCAACGGTCTTCGACGGGCATACCGGCATATTAAACCTGAACGATATCCAGGCAAACGATCTGCACTTCCGTGCACAGATGCAGTATCAGGATGAGGCGGTATTCGTCCTGAATACCGTACAACTCGACCGGCCTCGCTATGCGGCCCCGGCACGCTACAACACCGAAAATGGAATACTGGAAATTCCTTTGATTTATGTTCAAGAGAAATTCTATAAAGCAGTACTGCGCAACATGGGAGATGCCAGATTCAAACTTGAGCACCTAGAAGAAACTGATCCAGTTTTTGAGTAATCGTCGTAAAGAAAGGAGAATATCAGCAATCTAAAACATTCATTGAGGTAGCCAGCAATTATTTCAAACAATTTGGGAGGATTTTATTATGTTGAAAAGGGTTATTATTTCGTCGATCACCTTGGTGATCAGTTTGTTTTTCTCACTCGCTGTTGCAGAAGAAAATCATGATCATGATGATCACCACCATCGTGACGAAAATCATCTGCACGAAAACGACATCCAACCCTGGAGAATCGGAGCAGAGATATTTGTGAACAGCAATTTGTTCGAAACAGATTTCGGCGATCTGCGAGGGGGTCCTTATGCAACGAACAATCCCGGGGTGGATATCAATGTCGCGAAAGGCGCATTCACGCCAGGCAATTGGTTGCGCTTCCAACCTGTCGGCCGACTCCATTTCTGGAATGGAAGCGAGTGGATTCCACATGTTCCAGATGGAGAACGGATCGAAGTCATCGATGCGCGGGGTAATATCATCGAATTTGGTGCTGATGACGTCAGTGATATACCTGCGATCATCGGACAAATCGATAGCTCGGGAGGTCTACATGAGCACATCGATTTTTCCATTCTCAACGCTTCCAATGCACAAGGCGGCAGTACTGGCGCATACCGCATACAGCTAAGATTGTTTGAATCTCAGCCTAACAGCGATGTTTCCGTTTCTATTGCAACCTCCCCGATTGCCATCGTTTTCAATCGCGGACTGGAACATGAGGGTTTTGAAAAAGCAGCTTCTGCAGCAGCCGATCTCGATGAAAATTCAGTATTGGCTGACAACGGGATACTGAATATTCAGCGCGTCAAAGCGTTCGGGAAATATTACAAAGCGAAACTCAACTTTATCGGCAACAATCAATTCCAGCTCATTGCAGCCGAGGAAATTCCTGAAACGGAACATAACCGATAGCCCATATCGATACCGTTTAGCACATTGATCTCGGATATCATGAAGGGCTTGTATCTTGAGAGATGTGATAGCTGACGGCCCTGCCCTTTGATGGACAATTGCCATCAAAGGGCAACTGCGATTCAATTTTATGGTGCGCAAGCGCACCCTTGCATGAGGGGGTGACTATCGCTGAATTCGTGGTGGACGCATTGCATACACTCAACTGGAACTGAAACATGAGACTGTGTCATTTCAATTTTTTGCCAATAGTCTTGACGATAGCACTCAGCACCATACTGGCAACCAGTTGCATCCTGATTCAGGGGCCGCTACCGGGCGATATCCTTCTCACACAAGAGCTACAAAGCCTGTTCGGCAGCGAGCCGGCCTGGGCACATATCATGACCAGCACGGCAAAGCAACCGCTGGTATGGCTGACGCTGATTCTTGGCGGCCTGTTAGCCTATACACGCGCTGGCTGGCACGGGACCGGAACAGTGGCGATCACTTTCTTCGCTGCCAAAATAGTCGATATGGCCTTGCGCGCACTGATTTATGTCCCAAGACCATTGCCCGAATTCGTTCAGGTGGCGTCTGTCAGCACCTCGTCCGGACTGCCTTCAACCTTCGCTTTAGTATACGGGGCAATTTTTACACCCGTTCTGATGGTTAAAACACCAAGCACCGGGTGGGTTCAGTCGGCCGCAGCCACTGCGGCCATTCTCCTGCTTATCGCAGGCACATTGGCACGCGTCGTGCTTGGAGGCCACTGGATGAGTCAGATGATGACCAGTCTACTACTGACCTGTTCCATTGGGTTGTTGATCCATCAGATTCTGCAGTCGATCCTCTCTAGCCAGTCTGCCTGCTCACACCAGCGGTAGGTACTCAAACAAGAATTACGAATTCTGTATGGCGTACGGATTCCATCGTTCTTGACTCATTGGACAGGATCTTACCGATCCTATCCAGAAACGATCATCGCGCGCATTTTCTGCATCGCCTTGGCCTCGATCTGGCGCACACGTTCGGCCGACACACCAAACTCATCGGCCAGCTCATGAAGTGTTGCGCTCTTCTCTTCTCGCAGCCAACGCGCCTCGATGATACGGCGGCTGCGCTCATCCAGATTCTCTAGTGAATCCTTCAGCCGTTCATGGGTGATTTGCTCCAGCTCTTCCTGCTCCAACACTTTGGAGGGGTCTGAACCATCGGTTAAATAGGTAATGGGACTGGCACCAACCTCATCTTCATTGTCCGACAGCGGTTCCAGAGAAATATCCCGGCCACTGAACCGAGTCTCCATCTCGATCACTTCCTCAGCCTTGACACCCAGCTGCTCCGCGACGGCAGTCACTTCAGCCTGGCTCATTGTGTCCAGACCTTTTTTCATACTGCGCAAATTGAAGAAAAGTTTTCGTTGATGCTTGGTCGTGGCTATTTTGACCAAACGCCAATTACGCATGATAAATTCGTGAATTTCTGCCTTGATCCAATGGATAGCGAATGAAATCAGACGCACGCCCCGCTCGGGGTCAAAACGCCTGACCGCTTTCATCAATCCGACATTGCCTTCCTGGATCAGATCCGCATGCGGCAGGCCGTAACCCAGATATCCTCGCGCAATGGCTATCACGACACGTAAATGAGACAGTACCAGCTGGTGAGCGGCCTTGATATCGCCCGCCTCCCGCATACGTTTCGCCAGGGATGTTTCCTCTTCCCGGGTTAAAATGGGAAAGCTATTGGCTGCATGGATATAATTTTCCAGGTTTCCTCCATTTACTGCCGGCAAAGCCAAAGTATCATTCATCGTATCGATCCTCCTTTGATCTCTGCTAATAATACTGTTATTAAATTTGTCTCAAATTTTAGCACTCATTGAGCGAGAGTGCTAACTCAATCTATTGACCGCCAGCCCCTCATTAAATTCATTCCCAAGCAAGCCCGTGAACAATTCTCAGCCGGATAGCTGAATCACATGGCACAATTTTATTCGCTCTGCCAAGCAGGATTGAGAAGCATGTGCCAAGATGCTATGCATTGCGTGCATTCCGGCACTCCCAGAAATATTCAACCTGTTTTCCTCAGCCAAGCGGATTGCAGTATGCAGTTATCCCAGCACAAGGCAGCCATCTATCTCCCGCCGCTTCCGTCATATGGCTCAACTGATGATGCGCCCTAGGAGGCTGTCCGAGAATAAACTGATCTACTGCAGACGAGCCTGATTGGCCGGATTTTTCGATCCTTTTCGTTAAATAGAACGACTATTCGCCTCAAATGATCGAAAAATCCGGCCAATCAGCCTCGCCCTCGCTATGATCGCTATTCTCGGACAGCCTCCTAGACCTTGTCTTTGTTTTTCTTGATTCTTGATTGGCGACCGGAGAGTAAGCCGGTTCCTTGCCGACGGTTAGGCTGAAGTTTGTTTTCTCTGTTTGCCGCCTGGTTTCCCGGCGGTGCCACAGTATCTCGACCATGCATCGGTTCGTCCCCG
>NZ_JBEUDO010000059.1:0-18038 GCF_050584665.1 Nitrosomonas sp. ANs5 | reverse complement strand
AACGGGTTCCGAAGTCGTGCTTGCCCCCATGTTGTCGATGGCTACGGCCGTTAACACATATTCTCCTGGTTCCGTAGCAATCCAGTCAGCTAGGTAAGGCTCGGTGGTTGCTGAACCAATTGCCGATCCATTGACATAGAAAGCCACTTCCATCACTGTGCCGTCGCCGTCGCTCGCCTGTGCCGACAAGGTGACCAGACTGTTTACAGCAACTGTTTCACCTGTAGCGGGAGAGTTCAGAACGACCGTAGGCGGTTGATTTACGGGATCTGGATCAGGCTCGGGATTGCTTCCATCGCCAGTATCTTCCGTTTCGGGTGGCACCCAACCAATCGGTTTATAAACCCAGATATTCCCATTCACTACATTTTCAAGACCGATGAATACGTCAAACCCCGGGACGTATTTCCATTTTCCCAATATCCCAATCCCAACATTCAAAGGTGGGGACTCACCTGGCCCCAATTCTTCCCTCCAGACCTGCCAACCAGAAGTGGATAGTTGCTCCGGTGGAGAAATCCGCCACACCTCCGCACTGCCACACCACAGCAGAAAATTGCCCCGATTGGGATCAAAATCCAGTGAGCACTGGCGCAAAGATATGCCAGTTGAATTAGTAAAACTATTTATCCACTCAACAAATTCCGCAACTGAACCTGTTGTTGCAACAGCCCGATCCCTATTTGTTTGTCGTTCCGGTCGCAAATCCCAGAAATAAAATGGATTCGAATTATTTCCGAGCCTCAGAAAAACTTTACTGGCTGGGTCATAACCACAACTCGTCTGAGTTGCCGGAGCGGACCAATAGTCACCTACACGCTCAATCTGATCCAACCAGGGAGCATTGATATCCGTGATTTGATACCTGTATAAATATAGTCCCGTACCTCCACCTATTCGGGCAGCCACATAAACAATATCATAATCGGATTCTGGGCTATAAGCCGTACATCCATTCACATGGCTTGTCGGGATAGGTTGACCTGCCAAATGTTTGGGGATATCGCGATTTTCCCACATTCTGCCACCCTCAATTTCCGGAAATGGCTCCACTCTTTGAACATGTGAACCTGTGGTACCGCCCACCTTGTTTGGATCGGCTTTTGATGGATCAAATAGATAAGGCCCGGTCCTACGAGTAGCTAGCGGATCGCCGTCACGAATGGCATAGAAGCTACCGGAATTAAAAACTGCTCCACCGAAATTCAGGTACCGGTCTGACCGCGGCAGAAACACCGCGTTATCGTAGGTATGTGCGGAGGCTGGGGCATTCTGTGCCCCGTCAATGGCCTGGTAAGCCGCTGAAGAATCCGGAACCAGCTCTATTTCACTTGGCAAGGATGCCCGTTCCCATCTGAGATCCCGTGATCGCCAGCGATAAACATCATTTCCGGAATAATTTGCATGGCCTCCTCCGTAAAGAATCAGATCACCCCGGTTACTGTCCCAGGCAAAGCTGCTCCACGCCTCGATTATCTTATGGGGAGTAGGATTACCGAAACCATAGAGTGGCCGTAATGCGGCAGGTGTCCATGCCTCGGAATAAGAATTCACATTTACTTTTTGCCATGTACCTTCTGGCATTTGTGACACTATTTGTAATAGTGCACCCTTAGCATAAGGTGTTGCAGCATGTGTCATTGGTGCGAAAAGCAGGCAGATCATAGCCAGCACATATTTTTGAAGCAGGCAGCCAAGCTTCGTTTTCATGTCTTACTCCCTTTGTAAATTTTGCCAGTAATATCATTGACAAAAAGAATGGCTGAACACCTTTTCCTGGTCATCATTTCATCACGAGGAACCGGGTACTTGATATTCGATGTTTTCTAAAAGTTGGAATCGATTGATTTAATCCAGTACTTCAAGCCGATGCACTCCGGTTCTGGATTCCTGGGCAAGCACCAAATAATAATCTATACTTATTTTTTAGCAATTTTTATGCCATAAATATTTATCTCATTTAATTCAATAGATTACATCAAGCAATAATCAGTACCCTGAAAATCTTGTGTAAAATTTTTCGGCATCACTCACTGAAAGTAGTACTTTTATTTGATCATTATTTTATTTCAAGAAATCATGTGATCGAAACCTAACACCTCCATAAAGCCACCGTAAATATACGATTTCTAAGTTTTTTTATTCATTTCGCACACCCTGATTCTGAAATCCTAGGCGAGTGCTAGGGAGCAAGCCATGCTTATTAATTTCGTGTATTTATTCCATATAACTCAATGGATTGCACATACAATGAAAAGCATTCAGAAAGGTGATGTAAAATTTTTCGACAGTTCGGGGTTTTTGACGTTTTACTTCTACTTCTAGTGCTGTTAAAGCAGAGAAAACTTGCAAAATTGCAGCCTGCTGATGCCAGCATGACTAATCCGAGCATGGCTGGCGTATTTTTCGGTGGGTGAGCAAGCACACCGTAAGTTCATTGCGAGCCGTGTAAGCAGCGCGGTAATTCGGAAGATAACGTCATGGCAGGTTGTGTTGTGGCCCTTATGCACACTGTCAGCTTGGAACTGGATATCTTGCGCTCGTTGATGCTCGCCACATGGCGGAGATTATCGTTACCACTGAAGGGTTACTGAAAATGGTTCATAGACGTGATAAGTTTCATTAAATTTATAAAATTGCTTGGCGGAGACCTATACGCTGTCGGACGATTGATCGTCCAGGCGCAGATTTCCATGCTCATCGAAGCATCATCAAAACACAGCGGGGTTGGTGATTAAAAAGATCTTGGTGACCGGCGCGACCGGTCAAATTGGTTCGGAGTTGACGAAGGCCCTGCGTGGCCGGTTTGGCGGGGAGAATGTGGTGGCAGCTGGCTATAACAGGCAGCCACTCGGTGATTTACTGCAGTCGGGACCTTATTATGGTTTCGATGTGCGCGATCGGCTGGCTTTGCAGCAGATTGTCGGAGACCATCGGATCGATACGATTTTTCACCTGGCTTCGCTGCTGTCTGCGGTTGCGGAGGCAAAGCCGCAACAAGCATGGGATATCAACATCAACGGCTTGCTGCATGTGCTGGAGACGGCGAGGCAGTTTGGTTGCGCGGTATTTTTCCCGAGCTCAATCGGCGCTTTCGGTCCCGATACACCGGCTATCGATACGCCGCAAGATACCATCCAGCGTCCGGCCACTTTGTACGGGATCACCAAGGTGACGGGTGAGCTACTGTGCGATTATTATCATCGGCGTTATGGTGTGGATGCCCGTGGCTTGCGTTATCCGGGATTGGTTTCGCATGTGACGCTGCCAGGGGGCGGCACGACAGATTATGCGGTCGATATTTTTTATGAGGCGGTCAGGCATAGGCATTATGATTGTTTTCTCGGGGCCGATACCCGGCTGGATATGATGTATATGCCGGATGCGATCGCTGCCGCAATCCAGTTGATGACAGCGGATGGGCGCCAGCTGCGTCATCGCAATGCCTTCAATATCACGGCCATGAATTTCACACCGCAACAATTGGCTGCGGAAATCCAGACGCATCTTCCGGGATTTACGATCGATTACCGGATTGATCCGGTCCGGCAGGCTATCGCCGATTCCTGGCCGCGGCAGGTGGATGATAGCGCTGCGAGAGCGGAATGGGGCTGGCAACCACGCTATCAGCTGTCGCAAATGGTCGAGGATATGCTGGCGAAGATCACAGTCAAATTGGGACAAGACTAGGAGGGTATGATGTCGCTGACAAAAATTGAGCAGCTGTTTCAGCCAAAATTGGCTCAGCTGCAAGCGCAGGGTGTTAGCAAGGGTAACGAAAAAGTGATCACTGGCAGGCAGGCTGCCGCGGAGGGTTTGGGTCCGCGCTATTTTCTGCAGGGTTACGGCCAACAGGCATTCCTGCGCATGAATTCCAATTCCTATCTGGGATTGGCCGAGCATGCCCGGGTCATGCAGGCCGAGGCGGAAGCAGTCGAGCGATTTGGCACAGGACCTGGTGCGGTGCGCTTCATCAGCGGGACTTGTCAGCCTCATGTCGAACTGGAAGAAAAACTGGCGAAGTTTCATGGACGTGATGCGGCCATGATCATGAGCGCGGCTTATGCGACCATGGTGGGGGTGTTGCCGCAGTTTATCTCGGATGAGACGCTGGTCATCAGTGATGCCCTCAACCATAATTGCATTATCAACGCGATCCGTTTGGCGCACCCGGCTAGAAAGGAAATCTATGCGCACAACGATGTCAAGGCGCTGGACCGTCTGCTGGAAGCCAATAAAGGGCAGGTCAAGCGTGTCTGTGTCGTGACGGACGGCATTTTCAGCATGCGCGGCGATCATGCGCCGCTCGACCGGATCAATCGGTGCTGCCAGCGACATGAAGATGGCTACGAGGAAGGAATCATCACTGTCGTTGATGATTCACATGGGGTGGGCGCTTTCGGAGAAACCGGACGAGGCACCGAGGAATACACAGGCAGCCGGGCCGATATCCTGATTGCAACACTCGGCAAGGCATTTGGGGTCAATGGGGGGTATGTCGTAGCGAGCGAGGTTGTCATCGATTACCTGCGCGAGACGGCGCCTTTGTATATCTATTCAAACCCGATCACACCCGCCGAAGCCGCCGCAGCCATCGCGGCACTCGATATCGTGGACAGTCAGGAAGGGGCGCATCTGCTGGCGAAATTGCGCAAGCTATGCGCCTTGCTCAGATCAGGTCTGGAGAAACTGGGCTTTGAAACCTTGCCCGGCGAGCATCCGATCGTGCCGATCCTGGTGAGGGATACGCAAAAAACCTCGGCTCTGGTGGCATACCTGTTTGCGCAGCGGATTCTGGTCACTGGGCTCAATTATCCGGTTGTGCCGAAGGGGGAGCAGGAAATCAGGCTGCAGGTATCTGCCGATCATACCGAACAAGACATCGATTATTTACTGGCCGTGCTGGCCGATTTCGTTGCCTGAAGTGTCTGTGCGCAAACGATTGCCCGGTTGATCATTACAGGCCGGCCGGGCTGTTTGCTTGTTTGATACAGACCTGTTCAGAATCAGATTTCGGTTTCTTCCTGTGCGATCGAAGCATTGCTGATCACTTCCACATCGCCGTTTAGGCTCATCAATAAGGTCTCAACCTCGATTTTTGGGTATTTTTCAACGATCATGCTTTTGAGCCGCATCAGCCTGGTGCTGTGTGCAACGGTTTCCTTCTGCGCATCCTTGGCATAGTCTTCGCCGAGCAGTTCCCGGTATGCGCCGCAATCGCGATGGTCCATGACCATGACGGTATGTATGCCGTGCAGTTTGACGGACAGATCGAGGTGGTCCCAGAAGGTTCTGCTCCATTCCGGGTATTTGTCGGTGATGGCGCCGAGTGAGGCGCCTGCCAGTACAATATGATCGTAGCTATGGTATAGTCCCCTGCGCAGCATGTAGCGTTCGACTTCATCCATCAGCCGATAATCCATGCAGCTGAGTAGCAATGTTCTGGCCTGGCCTTCCGCCCGTGCTGCCGGCATTTCAGTCATGACTGCAAGCAGGCTGACGCCGGAACCCAGCACGGCAAGCTGAAGAAATTTCCTGCGGCTTTCTTCCGAAGCGCCGAGTGCCTCGCGATGATGTGCGCAATGTGAATTTTTCATTTTTTTCTCCGCCCATTATGTATGTGAAAAGCAATCATAGATCCTTCCAGGATAAGTTTTCAACCTCTTTTTGAGTGTGGTTAATTGTTGTTTTTATATGACTTTTCTGGTTTATCTGGGCCAAAAAATGTATATTCATATGGCATTTGTTGACTCGCGGATAGAGCGGCTTCCCATGCCAATCTTGATCTGAGTCGCAGGCAATGCATGCAATCCGTCATGCAGATCTGTTCGCTGCCTTCGGTGGTGAGAAACGGTATGATGAGCAAAGAAATAGATTGGGTCACAATGGTTATCGAGGAAGGTAAAACAATCCGGCATATCTGCCGATTATCAACAGCAGCCGGATCAGGATAAAGCGCGAGGGGCATGGCGATGCGGAATCTGGCAGCGTTTCTCTTGTGAACGGATGCCGTTAAATATGGCCAAACAGTTTTGACCTCTTATGTGAGTTATTCTATGATCCATAGCTAGTGCTCGCATCGGCAGGCCAGTGTTTCCCTGGAAAATGGAGCGTTCTGCAAAAATCCGAATAGAATTTGCAGGTAGAGCCATATGGTATGATGGGTCTGGTTGGCCAATGTCGAGTGGTTGAAAAATTTGGCTGAATTATCAGGCCATTGTGAATTTTTTAAAGAGGAAGTTTTAGATGAATATTAAAAGCGTTATTTGTATGATGGGTCTGAGTGCTGCTTTGATCGGCTGTGAGGGAGGTTTGCCCGAAGCGAATCCAGTCAATTGCTCAGGAAGAGGAATGGAAAAATCGCTGGCGGAATTCAAAAATGATGAAGCCGGACGGCAAGCATTTCTCGATCAATGTAGTGCTTTGAGCGCAGAAAATTAAACGCTGCATTGAGATTCAATGCATGAATGTTTGCTGGAATTTTAGGAACGCCGGGGTTGACAGAGCAGTTTCAACATAATGGTGGAACCGGTTCCAGCAGATACCGCCAGACCATACAATTGACGCGCACCGATTGCTAAGAGGCTGTCCGAGAATAGCGATCGTAGCGAGGGCGAAGCTGGTTGAGTTGGATTTTTCGATCATTTGAGGCGAATAGCCGTTCTATTTAACGAAAAGGATCGAAAAATCCGGCCAATCAGGTTCGTCCGCAGTAGATCAGTCTATTCTCGGACAGCCTCCTAGGCATGTCAAATGTAAGGTCTGGTTTTTTTATACCTCCAAACTATTTTCAGTTTCACTGCGGTGCAGGTCATGCACCCTGCACGTACCAGCAGTAGCCATCATCATGCGTAGGGTGCGCGGCACACCATAAAACCGATCAGGGATATTGCCGCGCCTGATAATCCTGCTGAAGGATAGAGGCGTTTTTTGGCAATGCAAACGGCCGTGCTGCATCATTTCTTGGAGAGTGTCTTACCCGGCTGCGCCTGTTCCTGCTCCCCTTTGGTCCTAATCCAATATCATTGTATAGATGGCGAATAATTCGTATTTGGATAATTTGGGCCCCGCCTTCCCTGTTGAATCTCTGGCAAATACATGGTATTTCTCAATACTGGCAAAACCGGAGACAATCGATACGCATCGCGCATCGTAGTCTCGATGGCCAGCAAGGAATTCCTGTATGTATTTTAATCATGGAAGACCATTGTCATGATATCAAATGTTTTGATTACCGGTAGCAACCGCGGTCTGGGGCTGGAATGGTGTCGTCAATACGCAAAAGCCGGGTGGCGCGTTTTTGCCAGCTGCCGGTTTCCCGAGCAGGCCGATGCGTTGCAGCAACTGGCAGCCGAGTATGGCACTGTTGTCATGCACCGGCTGGATGTCACCGATCCTGACCAGATCGAAGCCCTGGCGGAGGCGCTCGCAGAATACCCGATTGATCTACTGATCAATAATGCGGGCGTCTATTTTGAGAAATACGACCGGCCGGGGCAACCGATTGATTATGATACCTGGGCGCATACGTTGCGCGTGAATACCATGGGTGCGATGCGGGTGAGTCAGGCGCTGCTTCCGCATATACGACGCGGTCAGAAGCGTTTGATTGCAGTCATCACCAGCCACATGGGCTCTATCGCCGAGATCGAACGTCCTGGCAGTTACTATTACCGCTCCAGCAAAGCTGCATTGAATGCCGCCATGAAGGGATTCTCACTGGAACTGGGCGCACTCAAGATCGGAGTGCTGCTGTTGCACCCGGGCTGGGTGCGAACGCGCATGGGTGGCCCGGACGGACTACTCTCGCCACAGGAAAGTATCGAAGGCATGCGTGCCAGGGTGGAGGCGTTTACCTTGGCGGACAGTGGCCGATTCTTTCGTTATGATGGTGCTGAAATTCCCTGGTAAGTCGCGTGTCAAATTGGTGGGCCGCATGATGGGCTGGCGGGTGCAGGTCTGCTGACCAGCCGGGGTCTCCAGGAAAGTTCTTCATGCTCCTATTTCATGGAAGGAGTTTTTATGCCGATTCACAATGCCGATATCGCAGCTGTCTTCGAAGAGATTGCTGATCTGCTGGAAATCGAGAACGCCAATATCTTCCGCGTTCATGCCTATCGCAATGCGTCCCATATCTTGCAAGAACTGGGCCAGGATGTGCGCTCGATGGTGGAACAAGCTGATGACTTGACCAAATTGCCCGGCATTGGCGACGATCTGGCGCACAAAATTCAGGAGCTGGTCGAGACCGGCCACTGCACGATGCTGGATAAGCTGCATCAGCAACTGCCTGCGACGGTCACGGAATTGCTGAAGATTCCTGGATTGGGACCCAAGCGGGTGAGGACGCTTTACCATGAGCTGAATATCCGTACGATGGAGCAATTGCAGCGCGCCGTGCGCAATCACTGTATTCAAGCCTTGCCTGGTTTTGGTGAAAAAACCGAGATGCGTATTGCCGATGCCTTGGCCATGCATGCCGGAGGCTTGGGGCGTTTCAATCTGGCTGTCGCTGCGCAGTATGCCGAGCCCCTCGCATCCTGGTTGCGCATGCTGCCCGGCGTACAGCAAGTGGTGGTGGCAGGCAGTTATCGGCGTGCGCGCGAAACAGTCGGCGATATCGATATTTTGATCACAGCACTGCCGAATAGCCAGGTCACGAGGCGCTTTTGCAGCTATGACGAAATCGCGGAGATACTTTCTCAGGGGCCGACGCGCAGCAGCGTGGTGCTCAAAAACAAGCTCCAAGTGGATGTGCGCGTGGTGCGCCCGGAAAGTTATGGTGCGGCCTTGCATTATTTCACTGGCAGCAAATCGCATAATATCGCCATCCGCCGCTTGGGGCAGGCGCGCGGGCTCAAGATCAATGAGTATGGGGTCTACAAGGAAGGGGTGCGCGTCAACGGTGAAACCGAGGAGTCCGTTTATCAGCTGGTCGGGCTGCCGTTTATTCCGCCAGAGCTGCGTGAGGACCGGGGTGAAATCGAGGCGGCCAGGGATGGGCGCTTGCCCAGACTGATCGAGCTGAGCGATCTGAAAGGGGACTTGCACGTCCACAGCAAAGCCAGCGATGGTCATGACACGCTCGAGGCCATGGCGCAAGCCGCGCGGCAGCATGGTTTTGAATATTTGGCCATTACCGAACATTCGAGTCGGCTTGCCGTCGCCCGGGGTCTCGATCCGGTCAAGCTTGCCAAACAGATCGATATGATTGACTGTCTCAATGAAAAATTGCATGGCATCACCCTGCTCAAGGGGATCGAAGTCGACATTCTGAAAGACGGTGAGTTGGATCTGCCAGACTGGATACTTGCCAAGCTGGATCTAGTGGTGGGCGCTGTCCACAGCAGCTTCGGGCTATCCCGCGCCCAACAGACTGAGCGTATCCTCAAAGCCATGGACCACCCCCATTTCACGTTGCTGGCACACCCCAGAGGAAGACTCATTGGCAAGCGGGAGCCTTATGATATCGACATGTTGCGGATCATCCGCAAGGCCAAGGAGCGTGGCTGCTATCTGGAGCTCAATGCGAACCCGAATCGGCTGGATTTGGTCGACATATATTGCCAAGTCGCCAAGGAGGAGGGTGTCCTGGTCAGTATCGATTCCGACGCGCACAGCGTTTTCGATTTCGATAACCTGCGCTTTGGCATCGGCCAAGCGCGGCGCGGCTGGCTGGCGCAGCAGGATGTGTTGAATACCCGGTCACTGGAAACATTGCGGCCGTTGCTCCAGCGGACGATGTGATGACCCGTCGCAATCGACGCCTGGCCGCGCTGATTGGCTTGTTTTTATTGCTGGTGGCGCTTTCGGGTTGCGTGCACCGGCAATTCGTCACCCAACCCTATCCCCGTTGGGGTGAGGAAATCGCGATCGACCAGGCCGAGGATGCGCCCCCTTTGCTGTTGCGGACCATGCACCCCGCTGTGACAGGCGATGTGCCGGCATGTATGCTGCTTGTGCACGGCATGAATGAATATATCGGGCGCTATGAGGACATTGCGCACTATTTTTCACGGCACTTCCTGGTAGCCGGCTTTGATCTCCATGCACATGGCCTGTCCAATCCGGTTCTGTGGCAAGCGGATCAGGCGTTGCATGCAGGTGAACGAGAATCGGATGTCAGCGATGCCTATCTGGCGCAGACCCGATTGCGCACTCTGGAGCCGATGCGGCTGAATCTGGAGCAGGCATTGCAGCGTTTGATCACCGTTTGCGATGCGCAAGGCGAACCGGATAAGCCGATCTTTATCGTGGCGCATAGCCTGGGTGCGCTGGTTGCCGCGTCGTATTTGTTATCGGAGCAGCCTCCGCCGGATTGGATCACGCGGATACAAGGCATCGTCTTGCTCGGGCCTGCGTTCTCAGTCTCTGAGGTGCCCGGCTGGCGTGGCTGGCTGGCCAATCCGCTGATCAAACTGTCATTTCATGCCAAAGAACATTTCCTGCAGCCGCAGGACCAGCCATTACCGTTACTGGTCATCAACCAGCTGATATCGCTGGTGACCGTGCCACTGTTGGATGGACTCTTCGAGGTGTTGTCCTGGCCTGGCCTCCGGCATTGGTTCACGCCGGTTACACCAGGCTGGGTATTGGATTATCTCACAGACAGCGAGGAGGAAAAGGCGCGTATACGTGTAGATGGCTGGATGATTCATCGCAATCTGTTGCGTTACGTGAAAGGTATCGAGTCGGAAATTGTGCACTTTCGCAGACAAATGGGTGCCTTTGTTATCCCTTACTTTCTGGTGTATTCGGGGCGTGATCCAATTACGCCAGCCTGGGGAAGTCAGGATTTCGTCGATGCCACATTTGGACATCACCCTGATAATGCCGTGCTTCCCTTGCCGGAATTGAGTCATCACGAGCACCTGTTCTCATCCCAGCCTTTGCGGGACGAGCTTCTGCAAAAAATCGATCAATGGCTGATGCGCCGCTTACAGACGCTCGATGAACAGGAAGCCGCCAGGCCTTACAACGGCATGTAAGCATGAAGCACGCGCTCGAGCGGCTTGCTCTCAGCTATTTATTGTTGCGGAGCGAAGATGATGCGTTTAAATCGCCGGTCACTCCTCTCGCCCAGCTTGAAAATGGTATAGCGGGCAATACGCCCTACGTGTCATCCCGTACAGACAATGCCAGGTTTTGTATTTAGCATGAAACATAGAAAGTAGCAGGCCGGGCGCATAGCTAGGAGGCTGTCTGAGAATGGCGATCGTAGCGAGGGCGAGGCTGGTTGAGTTGGATTTTTCGATCATTTGAGGCGTATAGTTGTTCTATTCAACGAAAAGGATCGGAAAATCCGGCCAATCAGGCTCGTCCGCAGTAGATCAGTCTATTCTCGGACAGCCTCCTAGTACTTCGTTCCGTCAATTAGCTTACAAATGAAATCGATGGATTCGCCTGCCAGGCTAGGTGCAAACCGCAGTCATAGCCGTAGCTATGGCGAGGATTAGCAACAACGCATGGCAGGCGAAGGCGCGATTCCATGTAAGCGTTTTGGCGGAACGGAGTACTAGTGGCTGACAAGAAAATCCCGGAGTGGGCAATGAACAAGATATGCCTGCCTGAACATTCCCTGCATGGGCGCATCCTCTTAATCATCGATATTTGTATGAACGTGCCAGATTCTTCCAGCGCCCGGCGGTTGAGGCGGGATTCAAATTTTTTCAATGAACAAATGATTCAGGCGTTTGCATGACTACCCCGGTCGAGATTCGTGAACTTGTGCTGCATGAGGTAGAGCATGCGGCTGCAGTGCTGGGCCGGGGAATGCTGAACAATCCTCTCCATGTGCGTGTGTTTGGCGGAGAAGCAGAGCGCCGGGAGAGGGCGCTGCGTAGGTTGTTCATTCCCGTTTTACGTCAACAGATGCGCAAGGGCATCGTTTTGGGGGCTTTTGTTTCGGGCAGATTGACCGGTGTGACCGGGATGGTTCCTCCCAAGCATTGTCAGCCCAGGTTCGCTGAGCAGGTGGCCGTGCTGCTGGCGCTGATTCGTGGAAGCGGTGTGAGGAGTTCTCTGCGGGTTTTTCGCTGGGTGCGGGATTGGTCGAGGCATGATGCCGCGATGCCCCATTGGCATCTCGGCCCGGTTGCCGTTGACCAGGTTTTCCAAGGACAGGGAATTGGGAGTGCTCTGCTGCAAGAATTCTGTCAACGCATAGACGAACATCAGACAGCCGGGTACCTGGAAACCGACAAGCCCGAGAATGTGGCCTTCTATCAACGCTTTGGCTTCACTGTTATCGACGCGCATCCTGTCTTGGGTGTCAGAAATTGGTTCATGATCCGGCCGGCAGCAAGGTAAAAAAATGTGTGGTCCGTGCGCAATGGATGATCACTGACTGAACGGTTATGAAAAGTAGACGATTTGTCTGCTGGTGGTGGCACAGAACCATTGGCGCGTATCATATCGTTTCATGGTGCGTGAATGGAATATCCGCCCATACCATATAAACATGCGCAGCTTGTTCGGGGAAAGCATAATGGATGACAACCATAATAATCAGGTCAAAATCATTGATATCAACATGCCATTCTGGTCGATGGTCAAATTCATGGTGAAAGTGGCCATTGCGTCCATTCCAGCCTTTATTATTCTGTCCGTTATCGGGACCATTGTCTTTGGTTTGCTGGGCGGTTTTTTGGGTGGGCCGGTCCGATATTAGTGCGGGACCGACTGTTTCTCGCCGGAACAACTGATGGGAGGTGATCAATGCCAAGCAAAAATTTGTTTGACGGGGCGGTGCCGCCGCACGCAGGCGAGCGCTTCGACAACCTGCTGATCCACAAGAATCTCGTCATTGAACGAATTGTCAGTGCATCGGCCATTACGCCCTGTGAATACGTGCAATCCCAGGATGAATGGGTGATGCTCATTCAGGGTGCGGCCTTGCTCAAAGTCGCCAACGAGCCGGTTGCGCTCAAACCAGGCGATTATGTATTCCTGCCTGCTGGCGTGCCCCACAGCGTGGAACGTGTCGCGCAGGGAACTATCTGGTTGGCTGTGCATCTTCATCCGGAAATGCCCGGTGGTGTAGAAACGGCTTGATGCTTGCCAGCTGGCCTGGAAGGAACAGCGGGAAGACCAGGAGCCGTTCTCGACAACTGGAGAGCTAAATTGGTAACCAGACTCAACCCGATTCATCATTTGCCTGTCGAGATATTGCCGCAACCGGATGAAACCACTTGCGGGCCGACCTGTCTGCATGCCGTTTATCGCTACTGGGGAAAGCACGACCTCCTGGAGGAAATTATTGGCCGCACGCGCAAACTGGAAAGCGGCAGTGGGACTTTCGATGTGTTCCTGGCTTGTGATGCGTTGCGCAATGGTTTTCAGGCGGCAATCTATACCTATAATCTAATGGTGTTCGATCCCACATGGTTTGCCGGCGGGATCGATATTGCCGAGCGGTTGCGTCAACAGCGTGCCGTGAAGACCGATCGCAGGTTGCGCTATGTGACCGAAGGCTATCTCGAGTTTCTGCGTCTGGGCGGACGGTTGCGCTTGGCAGATCTTTCGCATACCCTGATCTATGGCCTGCTGCGACGTGGCTTGCCGATTCTGACTGGCCTGAGTTCAACCTTCCTGTATCGTGTGGCGCGTGAATATGGGCCGCACGATACACCCGACGATATACGCGGCGCTCCCGCTGGGCATTTCGTAGTCATCAGCGGTTATAATCGCAACAAGCGCACCTTGCTGGTGGCCGATCCCTACGGGCCGGACCAGGCTTATTGGAGCAATATTGACCGGGTAATCAGCGCGATTCTGCTTGGTATCGTGACTTATGATTCCAATTTGCTGGTCATCTATCCTTCGCCGGTGCCAGGACAGCGCGCACTCAAATTACCATGAGTATTCTGATAGTAGTGAGCAATCCGCGTGACTGGCCACTTGCTATTCCGGATGTCACGATTGTTCCTGCCAGAACCTATTTGACTGATCCGGCATATAACAGTGATCTCAAGGCGCGGGTCTTCAATCTTTGCAAATCCTATCGTTATCAGAGCCTTGGTTATTATGTATCGTTGCTTGCCGAGGCGCGTGGGCATAAACCCCTGCCGCGAGTCAATGCGATCGAGGATCTGCAGTCTCCTGCTTTGATTCGTCTGCTTGCGGGGAATCTGGATGAACGTATACAAAAGTCCCTGGCCACACTCAAATCGGAGCGTTTTGAACTCAGCATCTATTTTGGACGCAATGTAGCCAAGCATTACGACCAGCTCAGTCATCAACTGTTCGGTTTGTTGCGGGCCCCTCTGCTGCGGGCTTATTTTGAGCGCCATGGCGGTCAGTGGCGTATCCAGCGCATCCGGACCCTCGCAGCCAGTGATATACCGCCGGAACATCAGGATTTTGTCGTGCAGGCTGCGCGGGATTATTTTGCTGGGCGCAAGCAATGGCCACGCAAGCTGCTTGCTCCAAGCTATGAGCTTGCCATTCTGCATGATCCAGAAGATCCCGAACCGCCATCCAACGGCAAGGCGATGAAGCATTTTGAAAAGGCCGCCCAAGCTTTGGGGATGCATGTGGAATTTATTACGCGGGCAGATCTTGGCCGGCTTTCCGAGTTCGATGCATTGTTTATTCGAGACACGACCTATGTCAATCATTATACCTATCGCTTCTCTAGACAGGCGGCCGCGGAGGGCCTGGTGGTTATCGATGATCCGAGCTCGATCCTGAAGTGTAACAATAAAGTCTACCTGGCAGAGCTCATGACCAAGCATCGTATTCCGATCCCACGGACCTTGCTGGTACAGAAAGACAATATCGAACAAGTGATTCCCATGCTTGCGTTGCCATGCGTACTCAAGCAACCGGATAGCTCGTTCTCGGTCGGCGTTGCCAAGGTGACATCAGAAGAAGGTCTGCGGCAGAAAGTAAACGAGTTGTTGGGAAAATCGGAACTGATCGTTGCCCAGGAATACCTACCGACTGATTTCGACTGGCGGGTAGGCATTCTCGATCGGCGTCCGTTATTCGTCTGTAAATATTATATGGCGCCCGGCCACTGGCAGATTATCAAGCATGGCGAACAAAGGCAGGATTATGTGGAAGGACTCACGCAGGCCGTATCCCTGGAAGAGGCGCCGACGAAAGTCGTCAGGCTGGCGTTGAGGGCTGCCAATCTGATCGGTGATGGTTTTTATGGGGTGGATATCAAGCAGACCAATAATCGCTTCTATGTGATAGAAATCAATGACAATCCGAATGTCGATGCCGGCAATGAAGACACCATTCTCAAGGATGGCTTGTATCAGCGAATCATGGCGGTTTTCCTGCATCGACTGAGTGCCCGCAGACGGAGCGGACGCTGGTGAAGACGGCATTGCATGCTTTTACGGGCTATGGCATCGAACTGGAATACATGATCGTCGATCGCGAGAGTCTAGCCGTTCTGCCCATCGCGGATAGATTGCTGCATGCGCTGTCGGGTGAGTATCTGTCCGAGGTCGAGTGTGGCCGGTTAAGTTGGTCCAACGAAATCGTGCTGCACCTGATCGAACTCAAGAATCATCGCCCCGAGTCTTTCCTCGCGACACTGTCTGCGCAATTTCAGCATGAGATCCAGCGCATCAACCGGATGCTGCAATCATACGGTGCCATGCTGATGCCTTCTGCCATGCATCCGTGGATGAATCCTCATCTGGAAACACAGCTATGGTCGCATGATCATGCAGATATTTATCGCACCTATGATCGTATCTTCGACTGCAAGCGCCATGGCTGGGCCAATTTGCAAAGCATGCACTTCAATCTGCCTTTTGCTGACGATGAAGAATTTGCGCGTTTGCATGCCGCGATCCGGTTATTGCTGCCCATTCTCCCGGCGCTGGCGGCAAGCTCGCCAATCGCTGAAGGTCGTGCTACAGGCCTGCTCGATACGCGTATGGCAAATTATTTGACTCATCAAATGCAAATACCAACGACAATGGGACAAGTCATTCCGGATACCATCATTGATCGTACAGGTTACGTGACGCAGATTCTGCAGCCCATGTACCGGGAACTCGTAGCGTTGGATCCCGACGGGATATTGCGGCATGAATGGCTCAATGTACGTGGTGCTGTGGCACGCTTCGCTCGAAATGCAATTGAAATCCGGGTGATCGATGTGCAGGAACATCCCGGTGCCGATCTGGCCATCGCCATGGTGGTGCGTGATGCCGTGCACGCACTGTATGAGCAGCGAGCCGCCTCGCTGGCCGAACAGCAAGCAATCGATACTGCTGTCCTGGTTGGCATTTTGCATGCATGCATCAACGATGCCGAGCAGGCCCGAATTACGGAATGTGGGTATCTGCAATTACTGGGATTTCCGGAGCGCCAATGTCAGGCGCGTGAGTTGTGGCAGCATCTCATCGCATCGATGAGCATTGGGCCGATGGACGAAGCAGCGGCTTGTCAGGCTGCGCTGGATACGATAATGGAGCAAGGACCTCTGGCCCGCCGGCTGCTGCGAGCGGCGGGGCGAGATTTTTCGCGATCACGATTGCAGGCGGTTTATCGTGAATTGTGCAATTGCCTGCAAGAGGGAAGGTCGTTTGTCGGCATCGATTGAAACCGGAGCGGGCAGGCCTGGGGCCTCAGCCGTACAGTTTGTTGTCACCTGTGAGCATGGCGGTAATCGTATTCCGCCCCGCTATCAATCTCTCTTTGCTGGTTATCGCACTTTGCTGCATAGCCACCGAGGCTATGACCGGGGTGCGTTGCGTATGGCGAAGGAACTCGCCGTGGCCCTGAATGCCGCGCTGTTTGCGGCGACAATCAGCCGCTTGTTGATCGATCTCAACCGCTCGACCGGCCATCCACATTTGTTTTCCGACGTGACAAAAGTGTTGCCGGCCCCTGTTCGATGCGAGATTCTGGCGCATTATTATTCACCTTACCGTCATCGTGTCGAAAAACTGATTGCTGACGAGATCGACAGCGGCAAGCAGGTCATTCATATTTCATCGCACAGTTTCACGCCGATATTCGATGGCCAGCTGCGTCATGCCGATATCGGCCTGCTGTATGATCCAGCCAGAGTACGAGAACGGCTATTCTGCTGCGACTGGCAAGCCAGCCTCAAAGCAAAGGCCCCAGGGTTGATCATCCGGCGTAATTATCCCTATACCGGCAGGGCTGACGGCATTACCGTCCATTTGCGTCGCCGGTTTCCAGCAAGCAGATACCTCGGCATCGAGCTGGAAATCAATCAGAAGCATGTTGTCGATGGTGGGCAACACTGGCGGGCGGTACGCCACTTTGTGCTTGCCGCGCTCATCGAAGTTGTCGCCGCAAGCATCACCTGACATATGTGATGCTTGCGATCGGGCGATACGGCCGTTTGGCAAACGGACAACCCATAACTTGCCTTCTCACCATCTTCCGGATTGCCGCGCCTTATACGCGGCGCGCAACGCCTAAGTGCATGCTTGAATTTTAAATTGCTGCTGTTATCGATAATGCGGCGTCGCAAGGTTCGCAGAATGCCGCGGCATTTCCTTAATGCTTGAATCCGGGTAAAATGGCTGTGTCATATTTGATTTAATCATAACAATGAATATCGCATCATGGGAATCCAAGGGGTGATGGGTAGCTCTGTCTATATCAATATCAGAAGAGTCATGTTGAATTTTTTGTACATCATAGCGCTGCATCGCAGCAAGAAAATTGTTTACTACCTTTCATGAATGAGCGCGCTGCTGGCTGCATGAGCCATTAAGCCGCGCTTTATGTCATCCATTCAAACGAATTTTTAGTGTGACCGGAGGAATAAATGCCACTCGTTGCTATGCACGACATGCTGAGCCATGCCTACCGGAATAAATATGCGGTAGGCGGGTTCGATCTGGTGAGCCTTGATTTTCTGGAGGCAATCGTTACCGCAGGCGAACGTTGCTGCTCATCGTTGGGCGCTGCCTATGTTGAGACGGCCAAAGGCAGCGGGTAGAAATAAGTGCCAGCAGGTCTGATTGCTCCTTTCTTCGATACCTGAAACAGTTGATCTTTCCAATATTTGGGCATAGGGTAGCACTATGAGG
>NZ_JBEUDO010000058.1:0-18221 GCF_050584665.1 Nitrosomonas sp. ANs5 | reverse complement strand
CTTGTCTAACTTGTCGATATTCGCCTTGGTGGGCAGTTCATCGGCATGGAACTGGTGGGTGAACTGGAAGAGGCGGCGTAGCTCCTCCTTGGAATTCACTCGCCGCTTGTCGGCTCCGGCCTTGAGCCAGATCACCCCGTTCTTGTCGAAATAGGGCTTGTCGATCCCCTTGGGCACGGTCAGCACGATGACGATGCGGCCATTTTCCAGCGCAACGTTTTCGGTCTGCACCGCTAGGAGGCTGTCCGAGAATAGACTGATCTACTGCGGACGAGCCTGATTGGCCGGATTTCACGATCCTTTTCGTTAAATAGAACGACTATTCGCCTCAAATGATCGAAAAATCCATCTCAACCAGCCTCGCCCTCGTTACGATCGCTATTCTCGGACAGCCTCCTAGGAGGCTGACTGCATTGCTGATGAGCTGATTGATACGGGCCACATCCTGCCCTGAAAGCCCTCTCGTCGAACCGTCATCAGCCACGCCGATGAAGATCGTGCCGCCATTGGTGTTGGCGAAAGCCGCTATTTCCGAGGCCAGGGAATCGGCATTCTTAATATCCGCCTTGAACTGGCGGGTGGAGTCTTCGCCGAGGGCGATTTGGGCAAGGAGGTCGGATCGATTCATACCATCCATGCCTCCGTATCATATTCGGCGATCGGTTCCCGGATTTCTGTAGGGGCAGACCTGTGTGTCTGCCCACTACCATTGAACAATTTATCCAATTCCCATTGCGTGGGATTGTGATGGATATATTCACGAATGCGGTTCAATTCCGATTCGTTGCGAACGATGTGTTCCCAATAATTGCGTTGCCATAATTTGCCGGGGAATGATCGCCACCCGTTCTGTTTCACACCACGAATATATTCATTGGTGGACATGGTTTTGAACCATTGCACCACGCGGTGTAGGGGCGAACCTGCGTGTTCGCCCAAAATCAGATGCGCATTCGTATCCGCATCTGTGCGGGCAGACCTACGTGCCTGCCCATCGTCGGCATCAGGGCGGACACGCAGGTCCGCCCCTACGTTGACCGCGATGAAATGAACGTGGTTGGGCATGCACACGAATGCATCGCATTCGATATCGGGAAATATGTTTTCCAATTCCGAATACCAGCGAGAAATCATCCGCCCCGGAGCATTCAATTGCATTTCCCCGTTTGCGATCTCCCCGAAAAAATATTCCCGGTTCTGGGTGCAGATGGTCACGAAATACGCCCCAGCCTGGGAATAATCATATCCCTTCAATCGAATGGATCGGCGATGATGAATGGCGGGATCGTATTTCTCCCCCTTCTGCGTGTTCGTGCCGTGATCATTGTGGGGGGATGGAGTGGGTGGGGCAGGCAGGGCAGATGGGGCAGACACATATGTCTGCCCGTCAGGCCCCGGCCCGCGCGGTCCGCCCATTCCGGAGGATCGTGATTTCATACCGCCACCTCCCCGCTCATACCTCCCACTCCTCAAAATTCTTCTTGATCGTCGCGTCCGGTTGCACGGCATTGGGATTTTCCCGATCCATCTCCCACCGCGCGGGGTTATCGATGATGTATTGCCGTATGCGGTTCAATTCATCTTCGTTGTGGATGATGTGTTCCCAATAATTACGCTGCCATAACCGGGCACCAGGTGTGCCGTACATTTCATTGATACGTTTTGTTACGGCCGATTTGAATGATCGTATGACCGTTGGAATCGATCCGGATACCGGGTGCCCGAATCGTTCCACCGTAGGGGCACGGCATGCCGTGCCCCTACCATCGATCACCACAATGCCATGGATGTGATTTGGCATGACAATAAATTCGCCCATCTCTATGCGTGGAAAATGGATTGGGATTTCATCCCAACATTGGTGCACGATATTCCCCATATCATTCATCTGCATTGCTCCGTCGGTAATTTTACCAAGCAGACAATTCCTGTTATGTGTGCAGAGGGTGACGAAATAGACCCCATTCTGTGAATAATCTTAACCAGGCAGACGGATTGATCGACGGTTATGTTTGCCTGGGTGGTATGTCATATCACCAGCTCCTCGAAATTTTTTTGATCAACGCGGCCAGTTGCACCGCTTCGGCATCCAAGTCTTCCAGCTCCACATGGATGTCGCGTAGTGCCTTTTCAAAATCGAAATCCTCGTCTTCTTCGGGCGTAACGCCGACAGCGGCCAGCACATCCTCGGTGATGCGCCGATTGCGGGTGGTATCGTTGGCAAGGATGCGGAATATATCCTGAATCGGTGAATCTGGTGGAATTTCCGGGGCAGGCGATATTTTCTGACACACTTCCAGTTAGGCCGGGACGGTATCCGGCCTGGCCGTCAGACCCACCACAAATTTTGCCTTGGCCTGCTTGAGGATTGCTTCGAAGGAAAAGGCTGACAGGTGATGGCATTCGTCGACAATGATCTGCCCATAGTGATCAAGCAGCTCACCCAAATCCTCACGGCGTGAGAGCGATTGCATGACGGCGATGTCGATCTTGTTGGATGGCTTCTTCTTGCCGCCGCCAATGACGCCCAATCCGCTTTTGGGAATTTCCAGAAATCCAATCAACCGCTCCTGCCACTGGCGCAGTAGTTCAGTGCGGTGTACCAGCACCAGCGTACTCACCTTGCGCCGGGCGAGCAGGGCGGCGGCGGTGACGGTCTTACCGAAGGCCGTGGGGGCGCAGAGCACACACCCACTTCGTGTTTGAGCATCTATTGTGCTGCTGTCTTCTGGTCCTTGCGCAGAGTGTCCTGATTGGGAAACAGCCGGTCGTAGCTGGTCAGGGAGACAGACCGGGCGCGGTCGCAGGTGTGGCTGATCAGTGCGGCTCCGAGCTGCCGGGCTTCACGGGCCGGAACCGGTTCGGCAAAGAATATCCAGGCATGTGCGCCGTTGCCCGATCGGGAAATCTCCAGTGCTGCTGGAATACCCAGCTCACGGCAGGATTGCATAAAGGCTTTAACGTCCTCTCGCCAGTCGGCTTCGTCGAAATCAGCCGCGAGAAAATAGCAGTTGTCATCAGTCAGGAGCGGATAGACACCGATGGTCTGCTTCCCGGCCAGATGGTCGTAGATCACCCGGTCGGTTACCGCCAGCAGCTGGCGCTGGTTGCAGTCACCGCATTTGACTCGGGGTTTGTCGCAGATGCCGGGTTTCCACTCGTTGCCGCAGGCTGGTGAATAGCCTGACGTGCCCTTGGCAGACTCCCGGCGCTGGGGGTAAACATCCTCGCGTCCCCGAAACAGACGGTGGAACAGGGTGATTTTGTCGTCGGTGGTGAAATGGGTTGGACCTGGTTCCGGTTTTGGTGGCATAGGACCGGGTTCAGGGGGTGGCGGTGTTTCACATGGGATGCCGTGCTGGGCTAGCAGGGCTTTGAGGCGGGTATTTTCCTCGCGCAGTCACTGCAGTTCATTTTGTGCATTCAGCACTTGGTCATTTTTTGGCAAATCCATACTCTGCCATCAGGTCATCCATGTCGTCGCGAACACCCCAGCCCCAGTTACGGCTTTCACACCGGATGCGCTCAAGCCGTTCGACAAAGACTTTCTGCTGCTTGGGTTCAAGCGCCGCAACTGCCTTCAGCGCCTGCTCGAACATTCGCACCAGGGCGTTGAAGTACTCCTCGTAGTCCACACAGCAGAAACCGAGAAAATTAGCACAGGATTCGCAAAAGAATACAGTCAACTCCGCCACCCCTTCAGGACGTCCGATGGCTTTCTTGTAATCGGAGATTGCTTTCTTGGCCTTGGCGATGGAAATATCCTGATTAAGCATCACATCCGGGCAAACCCAGCGGTCGATGGTGGTCTTGTACGGTTCGAGTACGTCTTTACCCAGGGCGAAGCGTGCATGGAGAAAAGCCTGATTGTTCTTGCTGGCGGCGTAGAGATCCTGAATCAGACCAAGCAGCGCCGGGTGGTCGAGCTCGGCAAGCCGGCGCTTGAGGTCGATCCAGGTCGGTTTTTTTTTGCTCAATTTTTTCATAAATTCCGCTACTCGCTTTTGATGGCTCGGAAGGCAGAGTCGTCGGCCAGATGCACATAGTTGCAGCTCACCATTTTCTATAACAGCCCAACCCCGGCCACAGACCGGATCGTTTTCCTCCTGCCCCGACCAGGAGAATTTGAAGCGTGGCGTATTACCACATTGCTCCACCCGCCCATCGATTTTCCCGGAAACTATGGGCGGTCAGACTCGGTTGATTATGGTTTTTCATCGATAATCTTCCGATTTATGATTTCCTCTCCCTAGCGTGGGCGAAGCTAGGAGGCTGTCCGAGAATAGACTGATCTACTGCGGACGAGCCTGATTGGCCGGATTTTCCGATCCTTTTCGTTAAATAGAACGACTATTCATCTCAAATGATCGAAAAATCCAACTCAACCAGCCTCGCCCTCGCTACGATCGCTATTCTCGGACAGCCTCCTAGCCGCTTCTGTTGCCGCTATTCTGGTCTTGAATTAATCACAGCCTAACACCCAGGCCTTATTAGTTGCCGAGCGTATTTTACTTTTACCAAATAGTCAATTTTGGCAATTTTAAAAAATCAATTGGATCGGATCCTTTGATTCTCATGATCCGGTAGGGCAGGTGAAAACCTGTTCTCTACCCCTACCCTTGACTCATCGATTTCTTCCTCACGTAACGTCCAGATAATCAAATCTGCCGAGCCGCAGGAGGTTTTCCCTGGCGCGTTCGGCGCTTTCTCTAACCTGTGAGTCTTCAGCATTTAAGCCAGCCTTCAAAATAGGTTTGGCATCGTTAGCTAAAATGTACATCTGGGTGTCTTGGTCCATGGTATCCGTGATTTTGGCAAAGCATTCAACAACCAAAGCCGGGTGATTCGGGAGCAGTTTGTTTAGGGCTCTTACCTGTAGCGAAAGTCCAACATCTTTTCCCCGACCAAAATCGAGAATCTTCGCGTACGATTGCAAACGCCAGTCAGGGTCGAGGCATTCGGCTTCCAACCAAAAGGTAAATTCCTGAAGCTCCAGCGGCTCGGCGGCTTTAAAACGCCAATCGAAAAATGCGATAATGCGGTCGGTCAGTGTTTTATCCAGTTGCCTGCCGCTATTTCTCAATGATCGGCCAACATGGTCGAAGAGTTGCCCCCAGCGTTTCCGGTCGTCTTTGGTCTTGTCATAGAAACGCTCAAGCAGGCTTTCGTCACCCGTCAGGGGGTAGACCTCCCAAAGGTAGTAGGTGAAAAGGTGCTGGCCCAGTCTGTCGATAAGCTCCCTACCGTCGCCTTTTTCGTTCGCCAGGATATTGAGATTCTCTATTGCGTATTCAAACTCACCCCGCAGAATTTCAAACGTCAACTTGACCGGACGGTTAAAGCGGATATAGCTGCCGAAGGCATCCCGCCAAACAGTTTCATTTGCCTGCGGAAAAAAGATTTCTTGTTGCTGGGCGGCCCAATCCCGATTGAGGGTGCAGAGGTTCCCGAAGTGCATCCCCAATAGCGCCTGTTCAGGCCGGGTTAGAGGTATTTCAGCATCCTTGGCTAGACTTTTTGCGAGGATGTCGGTTACTTCTGGCAAATGATCTTCTGGTAACTGACGGCGAACCCAGAAGCCGAAATGGATAAGGGATTCAAGTGCTCGACTGCGGGTATTGTTGATGGCCTCGGTAATAGGATCGTCGCGGTTAAGCAACACCGGGCGGTCGTGATCGAGCCGCCAGTCGGACTGACCGCACGCCTGTCGAAGCAGAGCGGCAAGGCCGTCCCTTGCGGTAATTGGCCCATCCGTATCCTTGTTCACACAGACGTCTATGAAATCAACCACGGCCCGGCGCGAGCTGCCCCAGTCGGGATGGTCGCGTGATTCGTCTCGCGGCTCGGGTTGTCCTTCTACGCGCGCCGTGTCTGGATGCGACAAAATCCACGTACAGAACGCAATCCACTGGTCCAGGTTGCCGAAATTTTTTTCCTTGACGAGCTCGAGCATGGCCTTGAGCATGGCTGCAACATAGACTGGCCGTGCAATCCTGTCACGGTTCGCCAGCCAGAAAGCCAGGCGCTTGCCCTCTGGCACAATCTTTACTTTGAACAGGGACTGAAAGACGCCAGCCAGCGCGGAGATATTGATCTCAACCAGCCAGTTGTCCTTGTCCCGGTGCGCCTCGTTCCAGTCGTTCAGATAGGTCAGAAGCTCTTCATCCGTGAGGCTCTCGAGATCCTCGGCGGATTTCGGGCTCCGGTAGCTGATTGAGCCTCCGCTAATCTCACCATAGGGTGAGTAGCTGTCATCGGTGATGGCTTCTGTCTGGGTTTCACCTTCCAGCTCATCGAAATAACGTTGGACATCCCCGCTGAGCAGTGCGGCAAACGGGCGTAGCTGCATGTGATGAAAGTAGCGCTGACGTTGTTGAAAAGCCTCTTCACTGTATTGCTCGCCCATGTGTTCACGAAAATTCTCTTTCGAAGGTCCTCTGAGAATGGCGTCTAAAATGTTCTTTCTTTCGTCCTCACTAAGCAAATGGGGGCCGAAGTGTTCACTGGCCTTGCGGATCATCAATTGGAATTCGTAGTGGTGCTCCCATTTTGAATAGTCATCGTGCCTGAGGATCTGCTCGCGTATCCATGGGAGAGTCTGGTCGTTCGGATGTAATACATAAAGGTGCTGCCGCAGACGCTTGAACACCTTCCAGCGATGATTTCGCAATGTCTGATCCAGGGCATCAATGGATTCCGGGGCATTGTCATAGACCTGCTCACAGGCATAGGTCAGCGTCTGCACCAGGATTTCCTTCACATCCTGATAATCGCGATCCGGCTTATCCAGCCTCCGACACCAGATTTCCGAATAGTCCTGGTTGCTCCCTTTTTCAAAATCTTCCGGATGCATTCCCAGCCTGATCATGCTTGCCACCGCGTCAATCAGGATGCGGGCAACCTGGTAGGGCTCATGCTCCGCCAAGGGGCGAATACCTTTTTCCAGGATTTGCTGATATTCCCATTGATGAAAGCGGGGGGCAGGTTCTAGCGAGGTTCCCGAGAAATTAGGTTGTTTTCTGAGGAGTTGCTGCTTATCTCGCGTCCTTGGATCTTCCCGGAAGGGAACAAGCAATTTTGCTATCTCAAGCGCTTCGGCAATATTGCCTTGAACCGTCCAATGTTGGAGTAGTTCAGGATAACGATGAGCCGGGAACGGATTATCAAGCTCGAAGTATTCAATAAGCTTCGGAAGCAGCGCTGCCGATTGTTGTCCATTGAGCTTAAGAGCAATTGTAAGCACATCGTCATAAACCCGTGGGTTATCTGTTTTTGGCAGAGATAAAATAATTTCGACTACTTGATCTGGTGTTTCCTCTGCAATGGTCACTAAATAGCGCAGTTCTGGCCAATGCGGATATTGCACATATCCGTTAGGCAGCTGTTTCAACCCGGGAGGGCTATTAAAATAGCCACGTCCACGCAGTGGCTCCACCCAGAGAGGGTTGTTTAGCCTGGAGAAGAAATACTGCCGGTCCGTCTCTTTTTTAACGGATGCCAGTACTTTTTCTATCATCTCATTGGTTGGTGGCGTCCAAGATTTCATTTAAATCCTTTAATCGATCATATTGGCTGCTGGCAGCTATGTAGAGATAGTTTTCCAGACAATTAAAATGCTTCACCAAGTCATTGTCTGTCTTTTCCTGAAAGGGTTTGCCGCGAAGGTGCGCATGCTTCAGAAACCAGTCCTTTGCAGCCTTCCACTCGGCAATTAAGTTTTTAGGAATTTTGTCTTTGTCTGTGTACTCAAGAAATGTGCTGAAAAATAATCCGTCAGCTTCTGAACTTCGCATGCGGCCAGACTTGTGTTCATTAATCAGGGTAGAGATTCTTTGGCATACATTGATGGGTATCAGGTGTCCTTTCTCGGCCACTTCAGGCGAAAGTTCATTACTGAACCGCCACTCCTCCTGCCAGTCGCCCTGTAATTTTTCGATATGCTGTTGGTATTGAACACGCTCCGATTTGATGCCCGCTACAGTCGATGCAAGGCGGTTCATCAAGTCCCGTCCTGCGTGGGCGACAAACGAGACATAACCTGCCGGTTTTTGATTTTTGAGAATTGCGGCACCTTTATACGCATCGGCAAAGACTGGAAGGCTGAGGTCATCATTCAGCCATTCGTAGACTCGCTGTTGTTCCTTGGAGAGACTCACTTCCACTTATACCTTCGTCATAATAGCTTTAAGGAGCTCAGTTTGTTTGTCGTTTGCGGCGTCAATCTGCTTGTCGAGCGTGTCGCACAGGCCAATCAACTGGTCGATGCGGGCGACGATGCGGCCTTGCTCAGGGAGCGGAGGCAATGGAACAGCACATAGGGAAAGCTTTGTGCCATTAAAATTCGCCTGTCCACACTGCTGAACAATCTCAGGTTCAATTTGAGTTGATCTGAAATAGGGGGCGTTCATCGCCTGGCTTATGAACATCGGGTTCAGTAGCGCATCAAACAACCTGACCCTTATCAAATATGATGCGAATGTCGCATGCTCGACAGGGCCTGTGTAGCGTGCCGATTTCCCTACCAAATCATAACTATTCGTTCGGTTAAAAAGGATATCGTTTGGTTGAAGGAAGAGTCGGGACAGCTCGTCGATGTCTGGTGCAATGTATTTGAATCCTTCGTCGATCAACTGACCATCAATGATATTGCCCATTCGATAAACTGGAACAAGCGAGGAATCATCACAAGTTTTTTGTGACGTTCCGTAATCTATGGATTCCGCAAGTTCGGCAATTCTCACCCACCGCCAATTGTCAGGAACCGGAAATGGTTCATCGTTTTGAGGGATTGACGATACAGGTTTAGGCCTCTTGATCTTCTTTGCCTTCACCAACCGCTGCTTCTCGGCTTCGATCTCTTTCAGCAGTTCGCTGGCGGGTGGATCGTTGGGGTCTTGGGGGACGAGGCGGCCCATGATGGCGAGCTGGAGAATGGCTTTGCGCAGTTCGGCGACGTTTTCCTTGACGGTGTAGAGTTCGCCGAAGTGCTGGGCAAGAAATGCAAATGGCTCACACGAAGGCACGAAGGCACGAAGGTTTGAAGAATCCTGGCTCACGCGAAGGCGCGAAGGCGCAAAGGCGGGGTCGAGCAGTTGCTTGATAGCGGCGGCGTGGACGGCCAGCCGCTTTGCCTCCCGTTCCTTGCGCAGCTTTTCCAACTTGTCACATCGGGCCATCAACTGGTCGATGCGAGCGACGATGCGGTGTTGTTCGGGGAGTGGGGGGAGAGGGAATATCGTAGCCACGATTTTTTCGCGAGAAATATTAGGCTGAGCAGCTCCTGCTCCTTGCCTGAGAAAATACGGTTTGAGAGAAGTAATCAGGTAAAGCAGATAGTTCTCATCAAAGTTTGTGTAAGTGTTGCAAGCACACACAGCCTGATTGGTTGCGGCCTCAATCTCCAAGATTCCGACTTCGCCAATATTGGCGCCATACATGGCGACGAGGACGGAACCTTTTCCGTTAATATGCAGAGAACACTTATCTAATGCCGCTTGGGTTATGGTTTCTTCGGTTGTCTTAATACGCCCTTGCTTGACCTCACCAGATTTAACCCAAGGAATATTGCCACCATAGAAGCTGGCGTTGGAACGGCTCGGAGTTGAACCAGATTTCCAAATTCCAATATCGCCCAACCTCACCCACTCCCACCCCTGTGGCAGCTCGTAGGGCACTTCCTCCACCTTAATCGGTGGCAGCTTCTTCTCTTTCCTTCGCGTCTTCGCGCCTTCGCGTGAGGCCCGCTCTTTTTCGATCTCCTTCAGCAACTCCGAAGCGGGTGGATCGTTCGGGTCCTGTTCCACCAGCTTGCCCTGCATGGCCAGCGTCAAAATCAGCTCGCGCAGCCTAGCGATGCCGCCTGGCGCGGCAAAGGCGGTGTCGAAGTGCTGCTCCAGAATTTCATTCACGCGAAGGCGCGAAGACGCGAAGGAAGGTGAGTTGGTCATAAACTTTTCCCAATCTGAATAACTGGAAATATTGCTGCAAGCCGCTGCACTTTTATAGCGTCGACAGTTTGCGCCACAGTTTGTGGCATAAATGCCGAATGTATCCGTGAGTCTGGATACTCGCCTACACGAGTATGACCATTATTTACTTCTCTTCGCGTCTTCGCGCCTTCGCGTGAGATATTCTGTTTATTCATCGCCTTCCCCCGGTTTCTGAATGGCCTCGATCTGTTTGAGCATCCGGTCGAAGTCGCTCTCAAACAGCCGGTCCTGCACGATGCGGTATTTCTCGAATTCGCTTTCGGCATGGGCCTTGGCAATCTCCGCCGTAACCTTGCCCGCATCCTGCAGAATTTCACGGTCGGTGGCCGCTATAAAGCGGTTGAGTCGGGTTTCCCAGTCCTGCATGGTCATGGGTATCTTGCGCAGGGCCATATCCTCGGCCACATCCAGGTAGGCGTTCACCAACCGGGCCAGTTGCGCCATTTCATCTTCGGTCAGGTAGTTCTTGGCCACGCTGACATCGAACTTCTGGATCTTTCCGCGCGGTGCATCCTTCCAGGAGGTCAGGCCCATATTCTGTTTTTCTGCATCGGCGCGGTTGACAATGACCTCCGCTGCGGTCTGGCCGTGGATGGCCCAATGGAGTTTATTCTGGACGGTGGCGAAAAAGCGTTTGGTGGCCTGGGCCGTGACGTCGTAGTCGATGGTGGTGGCGTAAATGTCGGTGATCTTCTGGTAGAACTTGCGCTCGGAGAGGCGGATCTCGCGGATGCGCTGGAGTTGCTCTTCAAAGTACTGTTCCGTGAGGATGGAGCCGCCGCTTTTAATGCGCTCGTCATCCATAACGTAGGCTTTGATGGTGTACTCATTGATGATGGTGGTGGCCCACTTGCGAAACTGCACAGCACGTTCGGAATTGACCTTGTAACCCACGGCGATAATAGCCGGGAGTTTGTAGTGCTTGGTGTTGTAGTTTTTGCCGTCGGCGGCAGTTATTCGAAAATTTCGAATAACTGCATCCTCTTGTAACTCACTGTCTAAGAACACATTTTTCAGGTGATAGTTGGTGGTGTGGGTCTTCACATCGTAAAGCAGCCCCATCATCTTCTGGGTTAGCCAGATGCTCTCATCGGCATAGACCGCTTCGACACCACCGCTGCCGCTGGCGGCAACAAAGGTCAGGTACTCAGCCGCCGACGAGCGGACGATGGACACTTCCTTGCCGGTTTTCTTTCTCTTGCTCATTTCAAATCCCTTCGCGTCTTCGCTCCTCGTGTGGGAATTTCCCCGTTATTCATCGCCTCCCTCCGGGTTGCCGAATTCCGCTTCCAGTTCCTCTATGGACGGCAGACTCGGTTTCAGGTTATCCGGCAGGGCGCGGGTAAGCTGGTATTCCGAAACGCCCATGGGCTTGTGAATATCGCTCAGCGCGTACTCCACCACGACGCGATCCCGAGTTTTGCAGAGCAGAATGCCGATGGTCTGCTCATCCCGATCGCCGCGCAGTTGCTCATCTACGGCTTTCAGGTAAAAGTTCAGTTTGCCCGTATACTCCGGCTCAAACTCACCGGTCTTGAGTTCAATGACGACATAGCAATGCAGCTTGGTGTGATAGAACAGCAGGTCCAGAAAGAAATCCCGCTCGCCCACCTGCAGCCCTTGTTGACGCCCCACATAGGCAAACCCGGCTCCCAACTCTAAAAGGAACTTGGTGATATGATCGGTTAGCGCCTTTTCCAGCTCCCGTTCGTTGTAGTCTTTGGTCAGCGTCAGAAAATCAAAGTTGTAGGGATCCTTGATCAGCTGTTGCGCTAAATCCGACTGCGGAGCCGGCAGCGTCTGGGAAAAATTCGTGATTGCTTTACCTTCGCGCTCATACAAGCCGCTTTCGATCTGGTGCGTCAGCACGTTGCGGCTCCAATTATGCTCAATCGTTTTGTTCACATAGTAAAGCGCTTCCTTCACATGCCCGCATTTTGAAATAATGATCAGATTATGGCTCCACGGTATCTGCACTAATTGTGCAACGATCTGTTGCACTTTTTGAGCCCCTACCATTTGTGCCACAGGCTGTGGCACAATCTGCGTGGAATCGAGTTTCGGCAATTGGTCGACAGGTTGTTGGCCAATTGCGACACAGCCTGTGTCGCAATTCAGAAAGCCTTCCGAATAAAAGAGATACCACATTCGGATGCGCTCCAGGTTTCGCTTGGAGAACCCCTTCATGTCCGGAAATTCCGTCATCAGGTCGGCGCTCAACTGCTTCAGTAACCCGCTGCCCCATTGGGCTGTCTTCTGGCGCTCCACGATGTCGGCGCCCAGCTCCCAATAAAAGGTCAGCAGGGCGGTATTCACCTGCACTGCCGCCTTCACCTGCGCCTGCCGCAACCGCTGCTTGATCTCCTTCAGCCAGTCGCGGTATTCCATCGTTGTCAAATGCGCGTCGCTCATGCCTTGCCCCGATTGTTTGCTGATAGGCAGGCCATCAACTCGGCTTTCAAGGCTTGCTGCGCCGCTTCGAGCTGGCGGACGATCTGCTGGTATTCGGCCATTAACTCTTCCGGATCGCGGTGGTTGATCGCCACCTCATGAGGATTTTTGCAGTCCAGGTTGTAGTTGCGCTCGGCCAAGGAACTGGCCGAAACCTTCCACGCCTGCTCGGTGACCTTGCGGCCGGCACGCTCGGCGCCGCCCCACCAGGCTTTTTCGAGGTCGAATTCGGCGATGGTCAGGGGCTTGGAGCGGGAGTAGGATTTGTAGCTCTCAGGATACGGGTGTTCGAAAAACCAAACCTCCTTGGTCGGCCCGCCCTTTTCGAAAAAAAGAATGTTGGTAGCGATGCTGGTGTAGGGACTGAACACGCCCTTGGGCAGACGCACGATGGTGTGCAGATTGAATGCTTCCAGCAGTTCGCGCTTGAGGTTGGTTTTGGTTCCTTCGCCAAAGAGAAAACCGTCGGGCAACACCACGGCAGCTTTGCCAGTATCGTGTTTCAACAGGTGCATGATCAGCGCCATAAAGAGGTCGGCGGTCTCGCGGGTTTGGTATTTGCGCGGGAAGTTGTTCTCGATGCCGTCCTCTTCCATGCCACCGAAGGGCGGATTGGTGATGATGATATCCACCCGGTCGCGGGGGCCGTAATCCTTGAGGGGGCGGCTCAGGGTGTTGTCGTGGCGGACGTTGGTAGGCACGTCGATGCCGTGCAGCATTATATTAGTCATGGCCAGCATGTGCGGCAGCGGTTTCTTCTCCACCCCAAAGATGGACTCCTGCAGGCGCTTGCGGTCGTCATTGTTTTTCACCTGTTTGTTCAGATGCTCGATGGCGCAGGTAAGAAAACCGCCGGTGCCGCAGGCCGGGTCTAGGAGGGTCTGGCCGAGCTGCGGGTCGAGCATGTCAACCATGAACTGGGTAACGGCGCGGGGGGTGTAGTATTCGCCCGCATTACCGGCCGATTGCAGGTCGGACAGAATTTTTTCGTAGATGTCGTTGAACAAGTGACGGTCGCCGGATTTGTTGAAATCGACATCCTCCTCGATGGTGTTGATCACCTGGCGCCGCAGGGTGCCGGATTTCATGTAGTTGTAGGCGTCCTCGAATACCGAGCCGACCACTTTGCCATGCGGCGAGACACCAGCTGCGGTGGCCAGTTTCTTGAGCGCCGGGAAGAGGTCATTATTGACGAAGTTGATCAACTCCTCGCCGGTCATGCCTTCCGGGTTCTTGGCCCAGCTCGACCAGCAGAAACGGCTCGGCAGCGGCGATTTGTAGCCGGGTACGGTGAGCTGCCATTCCTGTTCCTTGTCGTCGAAGATTTTCAGGAAGATCAGCCAGACCATCTGGCTGATGCGCTGGGCGTCGCCATCGACGCCGACATCTTTGCGCATGATGTCCTGAATAGCCTTGATCAGGGTAGTTAGGGGCATATTTTCGATTTTCTCCTTCGTCTTTCCCGCGCAGGCGGGAATCCAGAAATTCAAATTAGGGTTTCGTACAAGTCCATCCAATTCGGATTTCTTTTTTCTATTAGGCGCAGTTTCCAGGCCCGGTTCCATTTTTTGATCTGCTTTTCGCGGGTGATAGCGGTATACATGTCTTCATGCTGTTCGAAGTAAACCAGGCGGTGCACCGCATATTTGTTTGTGAAGCCTTCTGTCTGATTGTTTTTGTGTTCCCATACGCGTTTGATCAGGTCGCTGGTGACCCCGGTATAAAGCGTGCCGTTTCTTTGACTGGCGAGAAGGTAGACGCAGGGTTGCTTCATTTCACGCACTTGGATTCCCGCCTGCGCGGGAATGACGGCCGGAAAGGTAAAGCGCATCCTCCAGTTCATGCACTGCCTGTTGATACTGTTCTAGTCCCCCAAAAGCACGGATGATTTCCAGCGGGGTGCCGAATTCGGTAAAGGGCGCAATGGTGAGGATTTGCGTCTCTTCGATGTGGGTCACGCCTTCATCGGCGTATTTATCGAGCAGGGCCTCCAGCACCCGGCGGGCCTGTTCGCCATGCTGAGTGAAGTAATTGCGCTTCTTGACTTGTTCGGCCCGTTCCTTGCGGGTAAGGGGTGGCATATCCCAGGCGACATGGCAGACCAGGTCGAAGGGATCAAACGCCTTGCCGGATTGCCGCCCGATCTCGTCGGCGAGGGCCTCGAAGAATATACCTTGTTCCGATAGTTCGTCGATGATGACTTGCTTTTTCTCGGTACTACTCCAGCGGAGCAGGAAATCGTCGAGTGAGGCGTATTCCTTGGCCAGGGCCTTGCGGGTGTAATCCTTGAGGGATTCGGTAATCAACTTACCGTTGGCGTCGAAATACTGAACCCGCTCGGCGGCGACCTTGACCTCGACATTGGCCACCACATATCGGCGCACGCCAGTATCTTCCTCCTGCTGGCCGGCCTCATTGATGCCGGTCCATTCCTGGCCTTCTCCGGGTTCTGGATAGGTAAAGCCATCTACACCCCACTCTTCTGCAGGAACATCCGGCGGGACCGGCGAGTCGTCCCCCTTGGGTTCGTAGATCTGTACTGGATCGCCGTCGAAGTCAGGGTCGGCAAACAGCTCGGTGGCCTTCTTGAAGTCAATGATGGTGAAGTAGAACTTGCCGTAATCCTCGTTGATGCGGGTGCCGCGCCCGATGATCTGCTTGAACTCGGTCATGGATTGAATGCGCTGGTCGAGTACGATGAGTTTGCAGGTCTGCGCATCGACGCCGGTAGTCATCAGCTTGGAGGTGGTGGCGATAACCGGGTATTTGCTCTCCGGGAAGATAAAGTTGTCCAACTCGGCCTTGCCTTCCTCGTTGTCGCCGGTGATGCGCATGACATACTTGCTGTTCTGCGCGACCAGATCGGCGTTTTCGTTGACCAGCGCCTGGCGCATGCGTTCGGCATGGTCGATGTTTTCACAGAAGATGATGGCTTTATCGAAGCGGTTGGTTTGTTTGAGAAATTCGGTGATTTTCTGTGCCACCAGTTGGGTGCGTTGCTCCAGCACCAGGGTCTTGTCGAAATCCTGCTGGTTGTAGATGCGGTCCTCGATCTCGTTGCGGTATTTGTCGAGCATCCCCTTGTCGGGCCGCCAACCGGTCAAGTCCCTGTCGAGATCGATACGGACCACCTTGTAGGGGGCGAGAAAGCCGTCATCGATGCCCTGCCGCAGTGAGTAGGTGTAGATGGGATCACCGAAATAGTCGATGTTAGAGACCGCTTTGGTTTCCTTGGGCGTAGCGGTCAGGCCGATCTGGGTGGCCGAGGAAAAGTATTCGAGTATCTCGCGCCAGGCAGAGTCGGCGGCAGCGCTGCCGCGGTGGCATTCGTCAATGACGATGAGATCGAAAAAATCCGGGCTGAATTGTTTGTATATGTTTTTCTCTTCCTCGGTGCCGGTGACTGCCTGGTAGAGCGAGAGGTAGATCTCGTAGGATTTGTTGGCCTGGCGCTTTTGGATCTTGGTCATGGCCGAGCCGAAAGGTTTGAAGTCGTTGGTCATGGTCTGATCGACCAGGATATTGCGGTCAGCCAGAAACAAGATGCGCTTCGATGCTTTTGATTTCCAAAGCCGCCAGATGATCTGAAAGGCGGTGAAGGTCTTGCCGGTACCGGTTGCCATGACCAGCAGGATGCGCTTCTGGCCACGAGCAATCGCCTCGATGGTTTTGTTGATGGCCAGCAGTTGATAATAGCGCGGGGTCTTGTTACTGCCGTCGCTGTAATAATCCTGGGTAACAAGGGCCTTTTGCTGGTCGTCCAGACCACGGTGTTCCGCCCACCATTGCCATAGTGTTTCCGCAGCGGGGAATTCGTGCAAGCCAAGCTCACGCTCTATGATGCCGTCTGAAGCGATCTTGTTGTGAAACAGGAACCCATCGCCGTTGGAGCTGAACACAAACGGGACTTGCAGCATCTCGGCATAGCCCAGCGCTTGCTGCATGCCATCGCCAACGCTGTGGTTGTTGTCCTTGGCTTCAATAAGGGCAATGGGGATGTTCGGCTTGTAGAGCAGGACGTAATCGACGCGCTTGTGCTTGGCCCTGGCATGGAGCTTGCCGCGAACGATGATGCGTCCCTTGGTGAGAGGGAACTCCTCTCTGACTTGAGTTATGACATCCCAGCCCGCCTGCTCCAGGGCGGGTGTAATGAATTTGGTGCAGATATCGCGTTCGGAGAGTTGTTTCTTGTTCGTCAAACCAGCTTTCCCTGTTCTTTCATTTGTGCACAAAACTGCTCGAACTGACGCTGCGCCAATTTCGATGGCACTGTCTTGCCATTTTCCCAGCGGTTGACGGTGGCGAAGCTCACCCCGAGGGCGTGGGCCAGTTCTTCCTGGGAGAGCGCCAGCTGCCGCCGGACTTCCTTGACTGTTTCCGGGAAGTTTTCGGGTTGGCGGATCATGGCCATTGGGAAAAACCTCTATTGCACGCGAAGCCGCGACGGCGCGCAGACGCGAATTGACCATCGACTACTGAATCCAATCGCAAGCCCTCTTCGAGCCCGACACTTTGATAATGAATGGGAACCGGCTTTTGCCGCTCAACCAATCGCCCGCGCTGTCTGTTCATCGTTCAACCTCCAAGTGCAGTTCATCTTCCGGGTCGTTGCGCGCCCGAAACCGCTGGGTGCACTTTGGTTATTAAAAATGATTCGACAATATAACATCTGCTATGCGGTGTGCAACTCAAAATTTGAGGGAGTGTCGACAGATTTGAAACAGCTCTGGTCAGTAAGGGCATAGCCCATAACGAGGAGCGGTCGGCCATGGGCATCAACGACCTGCTTGATGGAATCATGAAGAGCATCAACCGGTGTGCCGATGAAATCACTGACATTCAGAGATGAAAGAGGCGCTGAGTACGCAGCGCTTTCCGGAACGAGGATGATCCAGCCAAAAGGCTGGATTCTGCTATAAGCGGTGCAAGTCGCTGATGATTGGATGAAAAAAACCGTCCAGCAACCGGTTGTGGTCGGTGGATGAGTTTTCTTTGGTGCCAGTGGCGGGATGATGCCCCGTATCAAACGGCTATTGGAAGTACGGATTCGAACCCGCGTCCGCAAGTTCGTCAACGCAGGTTGTACCAGACTCCACGGCTACTGCCGTGCGTTTCGCAACGCAACGGCATTCCCGATCACGAAGTAAATTGGTAGTTTTGATCCGAGTGGAATGGCCCATTTGATGGCCACTGCTTAACCAGCGCTTGGCGGCGTCAAACCGTAATCACCCAACCTGAGAATGCATCTTTTCAGCACAATCAAAGAGAACCGATACCGGCATAACTGATTCCGGCCAATCTGGCCATCTCCGACTTCCAGGTACTGAGATCAGCTTGCGCAAATTCCTGCAAGGAATGGTGTCCGCAAGCTCTTGCTATGATCTTCATCAAGTGTACGCTGCCGGTAAAAAACATCGCCAGATCGCGCGCTCTAGCATCAATGTCGATTTTGTTGACCAAGTGTTGGGCGTGAGTCGCTATCCCCGCCGGGCAATTGCCAGAACTGCAGATGCGCGCACCGATGCAACCTATCGCCTGCAATGCGCTGTTAGATAATGCGATGCCGTCGGCGCCCAAGGCGAGCGCCTTGATAAAATCTGCCGGGATGCGCAAACCACCGGTGATGATCAAGGTCACGCTATTCTTTTCACCTTTCTTGTGACCGGCAGCATCGAGAAATTTTCTTGCTCTGGCCAACGCGGCAATCGTTGGTATTGAAATGTGGTCTCGGAAAATCGCCGGCGCCGCACCGGTGCTGCCACCACGTCCGTCAAGAATAAG
>NZ_JBEUDO010000057.1:0-18456 GCF_050584665.1 Nitrosomonas sp. ANs5 | reverse complement strand
CGCACATGAAAAAAGGGTTACAAGTCATAAACTTGTAACCCTTTTATTTTGTCTGGTAGGCCGTGCGAGATTCGAACTCGCGACCAACGGATTAAAAGTCCGCTGCTCTACCAGCTGAGCTAACGACCCGAAGCCCAAGATTATACCAATTCATCCCGCCTTTTGGAACACCATATTGTCATTTTAGAAGCTTTTTATGAAAAATATAGTGACTTCAATCACTGGTAGCTGTGAATTCCTGTGCTGACGACCAGGATAAAGCCGCTCTGGACAAGATATCCGCGTAATTCCCTCTTAGACAGGTGTCATTTGCAACCAGGGACGGGCAGAAATCGGGTAAGCAGCCCTGTTAATTGGATACCGATTCTAACCGAGAATCTCTAAGTGCGAGGCGGGTGTAAAAAGGCTGACTTAGGACACTTTGTGCGCTAGCGTACATACTGGAATTAGTATCCCTGCAATAATCTAGTTGCGAATTGGCGAATATTTGCCGGATAGTCAAAAACTGCCGTGAATCTCATGTCGAATTTCGTATCGGTATCGTATAGGCAGCAAACTAAGTACCCTTTGATTTTAAAGAGTTGAGGGGTGTTCAAGCTCCATCAAGTATCTGGGAGAACCGTGCCATGACACAATTTAAATTCCATTTATCCGCTTTCTTCTTAACTGTTCTGATGGTTTCATTTTTGGGCTGTGCATCGACGCCAGGTCAACGAGGAACCGGAGATTATATCGATGATTCTGTCATTACTACGAAAGTCAAAGCGGCAATTTTCAATGAGCCATCCCTGTCAACCTATGAAATCAACGTCGAAACCTTTAAGGGTCGCGTCCAGCTGAGTGGCTTTGTTGGTTCTCAGGCAGAGATCAATAGGGCGGTTGAAGTCGCGCGTAGCGTGAAGGGTGTGCAGTCTGTTACAAATGACATGCGAGTCAAGTGACGGTAGATTGTTATATTGTTTAACTATCATCCCTTGTATTTATTGATTGTCAGCGTATGCGGTCTATATTGCAGGGGAATGATACGTAAGGCATCGCAGGGGCAAGCAAACCTCACTCAAGGAGCTTGTGGATAAGTCATAAATACTTTCCTTCTTCAATTGAAGTCGAGGGAATGGGATGTCTCGTACACTAGCTTTTTCAGGCCCCGTCTGCGTGGGAATGAGGTAATCAGGCCTGTTCAGAACTTCTTAAAACTAGGAGGCTGTCCGAGAATAGCGATCGTAGCGAGGGCGAGGCTGGTTGAGTTGGATTTTTCGATCATTTGAGGCGAATAGTCGTTCTATTTAACGAAAAGGATCGTAAAATCCGGTCAATCAGGCTCATCCGCAGTAGATCAGTCTATTCTCGGACAGCCTCCTAGTTGCCGGCTTCTCCGTGTCGGCGATGCTTTCTGGTTCGGTAACACAATCAAATACCCGGGTATTTGATTCAGTCCTTCCTGGATCGTGCACGAGTGAGTTTGATAGGCCGTTACTACGAACAGCGTGTACTGGATACATATTCATTTCACTTGGATACGCACTTTTACAGGAGGCGGTATGCTGGATTCTGATTCATCCAATCATTGGTATTACTGGGAAATGGGTGTTGAAACGCCTGCCCAGATTGGAGTGCCTTTCTAAATGAAGTCCAATACCAGTCGCTTCTTTCAATATTTGCGCCGCTTGAGCGTAAACTTGCGAGGTGGAATCCCCCTGAATGACGCCTTCAATGAGCCGCCGTTGCGCTCGGAATTATTCAGCGCAGATCAGATGGAGCAGCGAGGCAGGGATCTCGCGGCCATGCACGAATTGGCGCGAGAGCGCCCGCAAGATCACTTGATGCCGCGCTTGGCGGCAAACGAGGCGGTATTGATCGAAGTCTGTGGACGGCTTACGGCGGCAGTAAGGGCTAACCAGCAGATCACGCCAGCCAGCGAGTGGCTGCTCGATAATTTTTATTTAATCGAAGAGCAGATTCGCACCGCCAGGCGTCACATGCCTAAAGGGTATAGCCGGGAATTACCCCGTTTATCGAATGGGCCTTCGGCTGGGCTGCCGCGTGTTTATGATATCGCGCTGGAGATTATTTCTCATGGTGATGGGCGTGTAGACTCGGAAAGTCTCAGTCGCTTTGTTGAGGCTTACCAGACGGTAAGTGCGCTCAAATTAGGCGAGCTATGGGCTATCCCCATTATGTTGCGGCTGGCACTGATTGAGAACCTGCGGCGCGTTGCCATTCGTATCACCGCCGATCGGATCGACTGTGACCTTGCCAATGTGTGGGCAGAGAAGCTGGTGGCAGTCGCGGAGACGGACCCTAAAAGCCTGGTGCTAGTAATAGCAGACATGGCACACTCGAAGCCGCCGATGTCAACGCCGTTCGTAGCGGAATTTGCGCGTCGGCTGCAAGGGCATGGCCACGCCTTGGCTTTGCCACTGACCTGGATTGAGCAAGTGCTTGCCGAGTCGGGGTTGACTATAGAGCGGTTAGTGCAGTCAGAAAATCAGCATCAGGCTGCTGATCAGGTTTCTATTAGCCACAGCATCGGCAGCTTACGTTTTCTGGGCGGGATGGATTGGCGAGAATTCGTCGAGAGCATGAGTGTCGTCGAACGAACATTGCGCGAAGATCCGGGTGGTGCCTATGGCAAGATGGATTTTGCCACTCGTGACCGTTATCGGCATGTGATTGAAAAGATTGCAAAGCGGAGTTCCCTTACTGAAGTTGAGATAGCGCGCAGTGCGGTTCAGCTCGCGCATAAGGCTCAGGTAACGCATCCGGATGATGGCGAACGCACGGCGCATGTCGGTTTCTACCTGATTGACCGAGGCTTGCAGGCGCTTGAAACAAGTGCGCAAATGCGTTTCTCCCTTGTGGCCGCGCTCGCGAAAATGGGGTCGCAGCGCTCATTGGGTGTCTACCTTGGACTGATCGCGCTGCTAACACTGCTGTTCAGCGCTAGCCTGACGGCGATAGCTTATACGCAGAGTGTGTCAGATGAATTTGCCCTGTTGATCGGTGTCCTCACGCTGCTGCCTGCCAGCCAGCTGGCGCTTGCCCTGGTGAATTGGCTGGCAACCTTTTTCGTGGTCCCGCACCCGTTGCCACGCATGGATTTCTCCGCTGGTATTCCGGCGCAATCTCGGACATTGGTGGTTGTGCCGACGATGCTTAGTAACCTACAAAGTGTCGACGATTTGGTCGAAGCGCTGGAAGTCCGTTTTTTAGCAAATCAAGATGATAATCTCTATTTTGGCCTATTGACTGATTTTCGAGATGCACATGAAGAAGCGCTCGCCGAAGACGAACCGTTGTTACAGCTGGCCCAGGATCGGATTGAGACGCTCAATACAAAATACGGCACTGCAGACAAGAGCATTTTCTTTCTTTTTCATCGTCCACGCCGCTGGAATCCGCAAGAACGCATCTGGATGGGCTATGAGCGTAAGCGTGGCAAACTTGCCGACTTGAATGCCTTGTTGCTGGGAGATGGAACGTACAGCAATGCAGATAAACGCTTCGCATGCATTGTTGGGGATACGGCTTGCCTCACAAACGTGAAGTATGTCATTACGCTGGATACAGATACGCAGCTACCGCGTGACGTCGCACAACAACTTGTAGCTGCCATGTCCCATCCACTGAATCGGCCTCGCTATGACGAACACCTGCAGCGCGTACATGAGGGTTATGGAATTCTTCAGCCACGTGTCAGCGTGAGCCTGGAAGGTAATAACCGCTCGCGCTATGCACACTTGCATGGAGGTGAAACCGGTATCGACCCCTACACGCGCGCCATTTCTGATGTCTACCAAGACGTGTTCGGCGAAGGTTCGTTCATCGGTAAGGGTATCTATGAGGTGGATACTTTCGAGCGGACATTGAATGGGCGCTTTCCCGAAAACCGGATTCTTAGCCACGATTTGCTGGAAGGATGCTATGTCCGCGCCGGCTTATTGAGTGACGTGCATGTGTACGAGGATTACCCCGCTCACTACAGCATGGATGTCAGCCGCCGACATCGCTGGATACGTGGCGATTGGCAATTGTTGGGCTGGCTGTTTCCTCGCGTTCCCGGTCCCGATAAACAGCGACTCAAAAACCCGCTTTCAAATTTATCGCACTGGAAACTGTTCGATAACCTGCGGCGCAGCCTAGTGCCAACAGCAATGCTGCTGCTATTGCTGCTGGGCTGGGTCGTGCTTGCATCACCTTGGATCTGGACTTTGGTGCTGATCAGCACAGTTCTGATTCCCCCCTTGATTAGCTCGGTTGTAGAAATTTTTCGCAAGCCATCCGAGGTAGGGTTACGCCAGCACCTTGCCGCTGTACTTGATACCGTAAGTCAACGCTTGGCGCAGGTGGTCTTTACGCTGGCATGCCTTCCCTTCGAAGCCTGGTTCAGCCTGGGTGCAATTGTGCGTACCGCATGGCGTATGTTGTTCACCCAAAGACGGTTACTTGAATGGAATCCGTCGGGTGAGGCTAAACGAACCAGCCGCACGGATTTTGTCGCGACCTTGCGTATGATGTGGGTCGCCCCGATGATCGCTATGGCTGCAATACTCTATTTGCTGTTATACAAACCTATTGCGCTCGTAGTCGCGGCGCCCATCTTGCTGCTGTGGTTGTGTTCGCCCGCGATTGTCTGGTGGATGAACCGGCCGCTTGCTCGCCGTGCGGTACAGCTGACAGCTGAGCAGACTATTTTCTTGCGTAAACTTTCTCGCAAGACTTGGGCATTCTTCGAGACTTTTGTCGGCCCGGAAGATCATTGGCTGCCACCGGATAACTATCAGGAATATCGCGGCGCGGCCGTTGCGCATCGCACTTCACCAACCAATATCGGCGTAGCGCTACTTGCGAATTTATCCGCATACGATTTCGGCTATATCCCAGCCGGGCAACTCATCGAGCGTACGGCAAATACCTTCGATACCATGCAAGCACTGGAGCGGTATCGTGGCCACTTCTATAACTGGTACGATACGCAATCGTTGAAACTGCTACATCCGGCTTACGTTTCGACAGTGGATAGCGGAAATCTCGCAGGCCATCTATTGACCTTGCGCTCTGGGCTACTCACGCTTGCAGACGACAAAATTCTCGACCTACGCTGGTTCCATGGGCTTCAAGATGCGCTCGGAATTCTGGTGGATGCAGCAGGCAGCACCCAGTCGGATCTGCTCGCTTCATTGCAGGCAGATATCGAGTCTGCATGCAATTCCTCGCCGACTACGCTCGCACTGGCATGGCATCGCCTCAATCAACTGACTAAGCATGTGGAGAAATTCGCCGAGCATATCGAGGCTATTTCTCCAAAGCTGCATCAATCAGATAGCGCAGTGGTGTCTGCCGGAGAAAAATGGCGCGCGGAAACTGGGGGGTACCTGGATGCAGATACGGATTCCACGCACCACCCGGCACTGGATCATGCCAGCGCGGTCATTTCTGAGACAACTTCGGAGAGTGATGCAGTGTGGTGGGCGCATGCGCTCGTCAGACAATGCCGCGCTGCCCTTGATGAGTTGACTTTTCTCGCCCCTTGGCTAGTGTTGCCAGCCGCACCGAACGGGTTGCTTGACGATAACTTCAGCAGCGACGCAATCCCAACACTGCGGGAATTGGCGAACATCGAAGGCGAATGGTTGGCGGCAATTGAACAGCGGCTCGGTGTGTCCTTCGCGAGGCATGCGACATCAGCAGAATCCGAATGGTTGCATGAGTTCCGACGCTGCATCATGCAAGCGAGTCGTCGCGCTACTGAACGGATTGCGACTGTCGAACGGCTTGCTTGGCAATCAGGTGAATTTGCGTCCATGACGTATGATTTTCTATATGACAAATCATCGCGTCTACTGGCGATTGGGTACAACGTGGATGAACTGCGGCGGGATACGAGTTACTACGACTTGCTGGCTTCGGAAGCAAGATTGATCAATTTCGTCGCGATCGCGCAGGGGCAGGTGCCGCAGGAGAGTTGGTTCGCCCTGGGACGTCTGCTTACGACCGCTGGCGGCGAACCCGTCCTGTTGTCGTGGAGCGGCTCAATGTTCGAGTACCTGATGCCGCTCCTGGTGATGCCAACCTTTCATAACACGTTACTAGATCAAACTTATAAAGCGGCTGTGGCACGGCAGATCGAGTACGGAAAGCAGCGCAGCATACCTTGGGGTATGTCTGAATCCGGCTATAACCTGGTTGACGTCCATCTCAACTATCAGTACCGGGCATTTGGCGTGCCTGGTCTTGGGCTCAAACGTGGTCTCGCCGATGACCTGGTGGTTGCACCCTATGCCACGGTGCTGGCGCTGATGGTGTCGCCCGAGGCGGCCTGCTTGAATTTGCAGCAACTCGCCGCGGAAGGGCTGGAAGGAAAATTCGGTTTTTATGAAGCCATTGACTATACCCCGTCACGTCAACGACGCGGGGAATCGAGTACGGTGGTGCGATCTTATATGGCACATCACCAGGGAATGAGTCTGCTTTCTCTGGCCAGTTTACTGCTAGATCGTCCAATGCAAAAACGCTTTGAGTCGGAGCCACTGTTCCAGGCGACCTTGCTGCTGCTGCAGGAGCGGATTCCTCGGACAGCAACGTTCTTTCCACGTATCGCCCAGTTTTCCGACATTCAACTGACCTCCCGTGCTGCACAAGCGCCGATTCGCGTTTTCAACAGTGCCAGTACGCCGATACCGGAAGTACAGTTGTTGTCCAACGGTCGCTACCATGTAATGGTCACCAATGCTGGCGGCGGCTATAGCCGCTGGAAAGATCTTGCCGTCACACGTTGGCGTGAAGACACGACATGCGACCACTGGGGGGCGTTCTGTTATTTGCGCGATGAACACAGCGGGGAAATCTGGTCGACTGCGTACCAGCCGACACTGAAGCAACCGAAGCATTATGAGGTCACTTTCTCTGAGGGGCGCGCTGAATTTCGTCGTCGTGATTCGATAGGCGACGGCAATTTTGAAACCTATACTGAGATCGTGGTATCACCTGAAGATGATATCGAGCTGCGTCGCATACGCATCACTAACCGCACCAGTACTCGCCGTGCGATCTCGGTAACAAGCTACGCGGAAGTGGTGCTTGCCGTGCCAGCCGCAGATGCATTGCATCCGGCCTTCAGCAATCTGTTCGTGCAGACCGAGATTGACGAGAAACGCCAAGCGATACTTTGCACGCGCCGACCGCGCTCGGCTACCGAGCAAACATCCTGGATGTTTCACATGATGACGGCACATGGAGAGGTTATCGATTCCATCTCTTATGAGACGGACCGGATGCAATTTATCGGTCGTGGCCATACTGCTGCCAACCCACAAGTACTGAGCGGCGAATCACCAGACATGCTTTCGGGCAGCCAGGGTTCGGTATTGGATCCGATTGTTGCGATTCGCCTTGCCATTACACTTGATCCGGAACAAACGATCACCCTGGATATGGTAAGCGGCATGGGGGAGACCCGTGATGGCGCGTTAAGTTTGGTCGAAAGATACCAGGATAGGCGGCTCGCGGATCGTGTCTTTGATGTTGCCTGGACACATGCCCAAGTGGTGTTGCGCCAGCTTAATGCCAGCGAGGCCGATGCGCAACTCTATGGACGCCTGGCCAATTCTATTGTCTATGCCAACGACTCGCTGCGCGCCGAAACCAGTATTTTGATGCAGAATCGTCGCGGGCAATCCGGTTTATGGAGCTACGCTATTTCCGGCGATTTGCCCATCGTCCTGCTGCACATTCGCGACGCAACCAATATCGAATTGGTGCGCCAATTGGTCCAGGCTCACGCCTACTGGCGTTTAAAAGGGCTGGCGGTGGATCTGGTGATCTGGAACGAAGACCGTGCCGGTTACCGGCAATTGCTCCAGGACCAAATTATCGGTTTGATTGCAGCGGGCACCGAGGCGCATGTCATCGATCGGCCGGGTGGCATCTTCGTGCGACGTGCGGAACAGATATCGAATGAAGACCGTATTCTGTTCCAATCGGTTGCGCGCGCTATCATAACGGATAGCCGGGGAACCCTGGCGGAGCAAATCAATCGTCGCATCCTGAGGGATACGCGGATGCCACGTATCCGGCCGAACACGAGCCGGCATGCCGATTCTCCAGGCAGTAATGCGTTACCACAGCGTGATCTCATTCTGCACAATGGACTGGGTGGGTTTACACCGGATGGGCACGAGTACGTCATTACCACCACTGCCACGCAGGTGACGCCCGCGCCATGGGTGAATGTATTGGCGAATGCGCATTTTGGCACAGTCATTTCCGAGAACGGTCAAGCTTATACCTGGAGTGAAAACGCACATGAATTCCGCCTCACACCCTGGCATAACGACCCGGTTTCCGATGGGAGCGGTGAAGCTTTTTACTTGCGCGATGAAGAGAGCGGTTATTTCTGGTCTCCCACGCCGTTGCCCTGCCGAGGCGTAAATCCATATGTCAGCCGGCACGGATTCGGCTATAGCGTATTCGAACATACTGAAGGAGGGATTGTCTCGGAGCTGTGGGTATACGTGGCCATCGATGCTGCGGTCAAATTCTCAGTATTGAAGGTGCGTAACGCATCAGGTCGTCCGCGGCGACTCTCCGCGACGGGCTACGTGGAGTGGGTGCTGGGTGATTTGCGACCGAAATCGACCATGCACGTCACCACTGAAGTCGATGCCGGTAGTGGTGCGCTGTTCGCCCATAACCCTTACAACACGGAATTCACCGGTCGGATTGCTTTCTTTGACGTGGATGAAACCAATCGTTCGATCAGTTGCGATCGTTCTGAATTCATTGGACGTAACGGTTCGCTCAATAACCCAGCAGCGATGGTGCATACGCGGCTTTCAGGCAAGACAGGCGCAGGATTGGATCCTTGCGCTGCGATCCAGGTGAGTTTTGACTTGGCCGACGGACAGGAGCGCGAGATCATCTTCCGCTTAGGTCAGGCCGGCAGGCGTGGTGCTGATGATGCGCGCAATCTGGTGCGCCGTTTTCGAGGACCGGCCGCCGCTCGCACAGCGCTGGAAGCGGTATGGCAGTACTGGAACCATACCCTCGGCGCAGTCCAGGTGGAAACGCCGGATTCGTCTCTCAACGTGCTGGCCAATGGTTGGCTCATCTATCAAACACTTGCCTGTCGTCTCTGGGCGCGTAGTGGCTATTATCAATCGGGCGGTGCTTTCGGCTTCCGTGACCAGTTGCAGGATGTGATGGCGTTGATTCATGCCGAGCCACAACGCGTGCGCGAGCAATTGTTGCTGTGCGCGGCACATCAGTTCGTGGAAGGAGATGTTCAGCATTGGTGGCACCCACCGTCCAGCCGCGGTGTGCGTACCCGTTGTTCCGATGATTATCTCTGGCTGCCGCTGGCAGTGAGTCGTTATGTGTTATGCACCGGCGATACAGGTGTGCTGGATGAATCCGTTCCCTTTCTCGAGGGTCGTCCAGTCGGTTCCGAAGATGATTCATACTATGATTTGCCAGAGCACTCCAGCGAGTCCGCCAGCCTCTACCAGCACTGTGTACGCGCCATTCGACATGGCTTGACGTTTGGCGACCATGGCCTCCCGTTGATCGGTTCCGGGGACTGGAACGATGGCATGAATCTGGTGGGCATACATGGCAAGGGTGAAAGTGTCTGGCTTGGCTTCTTCCTGTACGAAGTACTGGAATGCTTCACCGAACTGGCACAACGACAGGGCGATGTGGCTTTTGCTGAACAGTGCCGGAGCGAAGCCGAGCAACTTCGCCAGCGTATCGAGCAAACTGCTTGGGACGGCGAATGGTATCGTCGCGCTTACTTCGACGATGGTACCGCGCTGGGGACGGTGACTAACAGCGAATGCCAGATCGATTCGATCTCGCAAAGCTGGTCGGTGCTCTCCGGCGCAGGGGATGCCACACGCTCGCGTAAGGGTATGGACGCCGTCTATGCGCGACTGGTGCGGCACGATCACGCCTTGATCCAGCTCCTGGATCCACCATTCGATAAATCGGATCTGGATCCTGGCTACATTAAAGGTTATGTTCCCGGTGTGCGTGAGAATGGTGGGCAATACACCCACGCCGCTATTTGGACCGTCATGGCTTTCGCCACCCTGGGCGACAGCCAGCGTGCGTGGGAATTGCTAACGATGATTAATCCAGTGAACCATGGAAAATCAGCAGCGGGTATTGCGACCTACAAAGCTGAGCCCTATGTCGTCGCCGCCGATGTCTATGCGGTTTCGCCGCATGCCGGTCGTGGGGGGTGGAGCTGGTACACGGGCTCAGCTGGCTGGATGTACCGGTTGATTGTGGAGTCCTTGCTTGGCCTGAGGCTGGATGTGGACAAACTGCATTTTACTCCCTGTCTGCCTACTTCCTGGCAAGCGTTCAAACTGCATTACCGCTATAGGGAAACCGTCTACCATATCATCGTGTCGCAAATGGATGCCAGTGATGCTGCACAAGGTAGTGTCATGCGCGTTACGCTGGACGGCGTCGAATGCCCCGACAAAACAATCCAATTGGTTGACGATCGTCAGGATCACTCGGCTGAAGTAAGCGTAGCCATTCCGTCCAGTCGTGTCGATGATCAGGATAAACAGGGGTAAGCGCCTTGCTCAAGAGAGTAGTCGATATCTATCGTGGATTTAACTGCTTGCCTTGTTACTGAGGGGGGTTACAATAAAGGGCATATCGAGAAGTTGATATTTCGTCACAACAATGCGTTGCTCCCGATTCTGATGGACTTTAGGCGGCTTTTCCAGACTGCCATCAAATAATAATTTTTTATATTTCTGAACTATTCTCAGTTTCAGCGCGGTGCATGGAATGCACCCTACACGTTTCAGTGGCAGCAACCGCCGTGCGTAGGGTACGTTTACGCGCCGCAATACTAATAATGGATTTATCCTGAGCTTATACATGCTACTGAAAACTGTATAGAGGCATATAATTTTTTGAGGGCGCATTCATGCATAACAGTAATCAACAGGCTATCACCAAGGCGATTTTTCCGGTTGCTGGTTTGGGAACGCGATTCTTGCCGGCTACCAAGGCTTCGCCGAAAGAAATGCTGGCGGTTGTTGATAAGCCGCTTATTCAATACGCAGTGGAAGAGGCTTATGCTGCAGGCATACGTGAAATGATCTTTGTGACAGGCCGTAATAAACGCGCCATTGAAGACCATTTCGATACGGCTTATGAGCTGGAGGCTGAGCTGGCTGCTCATGGCAAGGATGCACTCATTGCGATTGTTAATGCGATTAAGCCGGATGACATGGAGTGTGTATACATACGCCAATCCAGGGCGTTAGGCCTGGGTCACGCCGTATTGTGCGCCGAACGCCTGGTTCGCGGTGAGCCTTTCGCGGTATTGTTGGCTGACGACTTGATGGTCGGCGACCCACCTGTCATGCAGCAAATGACCGACCTTTTCGATCAATATCGTTGTAGTATTCTGGCCGTTCAGGAAGTACCGAAGGATCAAACTGGTCGTTATGGTATCGTGCAAGGAGAAATGTTAAAACCAGATATTCTCAGGATCACCGGCCTGGTTGAGAAACCACATCCCAGCGTTGCACCGAGTAACCTGGCCGTCGCGGGACGTTATATCCTGACTGCAGAAGTGTTCGAGCGTATTCGCGCGCAACCGCGCGGTATGGGTGGTGAAATACAACTCACTGATGGTATTGCCGCTCTGCTTGATTCTGAGCAGGTGTTGGCTTACCGTTACCACGGAAAACGTTATGACTGTGGTAGCAGGCTTGGCCTGTTGCAGGCCAGCGTGGACATTGCGTCCGCGCATCCGGAGCTGGGTGGCGAGTTCTCCGGCTGGCTGAAAGCGCGGGAGGGTGTTTAACCTGGATATTGTGGTACTTACCGGCCTGCACAAGAAGGACGGTAGCCAGAATCTAGGAGGCTGTCCGAGAACAGCGAAGTGATCTGCTGCGGACGAGCCTGATTGGCCGGATTTTACGATCCTTTTCGTTAAATAGAACGACTATTCGCCTCAAATGATCGAAAAATCCAATTCAACCAGCCTTGCCCTCGCTACGATCGCTATTCTCGGACAGCCTCCTAGTACTCCGTCCCCGTATTAGCTTACAAATGAAATCGATGGATTCGCCTGCCAGGCTAGGCGCAAACCGCAGTCATAGCCGTAGCTATGGCGAGGATTTGCAACAACGCATGACAGGCGAAGGCGCGATTTCATGTAAGCGTTTTGGCGGAACGGAGTACTAGGCTAAGCAAGCAGCCTTGCATAGTGATCGCTCATGATGTCGTAACATTCGCAGCAAGCTGCTTCAAGTCCTTTCCGGTCAAGAATAAGAATCTCACCGCGGTTATAGCTGATAAGCTTTTTCCGTTGGAGTATACCTGCAGCGATGGTGATGCTACTTCTGCGCACGCCGAGCATGTCAGCGAGGTATTTATGCGTGAGATAAAAATGATCAGCGTGTGCACGGTCATGCGTCATTAACAACCAGCGTACCAGCCGTGGTCCAATCTTATGGAAATGCGTGCAGGCGCCAGTTTGCGATAATTGTGCTATCTGTACATACAGATAGCGGTTGAATATACGCAGCAAGTTGGTGCTGTCGCGCAATGCCAACCGGCACTGCGCGACGGTCATTCTTAACGCAGTGCCAGCACCTTGCACCACTGCACGCTCTGGTGCGGCATTGACGCCCAATGCGAGTGTCGCGCCGAGCATGCCTTCGTTACCGATAAGCGCTGTTTCCAGTGGTTGGTGACCGTCAATTGTTGTCAGCAGTGAGATGAAGCCGGAAAGCGGAAAGTATACATGCTGAAATGACTGATTGGGTTCACACAGGGTGGTGCCGACGACTAGCTCTACCGTCTCGCAGCGTTTTAAAATACCATTTCGTTCCTTGCGCGGTAACCGCTCAATCAGTTGGTTGATAACTTGCGCCACTTCTGCCGTCGACATTTAAATACCCTGTAGTAATGGCATAAAGGAATCTAGTAGATGGGGCGAGAAAGGTGCTAAGCAATCCCGGAATAAATCCAGCTTGGTCGACAATTACATTATTGTCTGTTCGCTAAGGCACAAAGGGTAGGCTAATACAATGCTTGAGGAAGATCTGAGGTGAGTAAGTCTTTCGGCGATATATTGTGTATTGCAGCGTTGACGGTGATCACAAGCCATCCCTCACACTGCAAACTATGCTTAGCGCGGTCATGTTTGCGGATTTTATGGCAATGCTATTTTGTTCGAGGGCAAGGCGTGAAAACAGGCGCATAGCACAAGCTATGTAACTGTTCTCGCAACGCCGCTATCGGACAAAAGAGCGCGTCAGAAAACCGCAAATGTGACCGCGCGAAGTATAACTTAGTGTGGGTACTTGTAGGGTAACAGACGATCGGTTTCTCTCTTGACAACGGCATAACATTCACAACTCAATTGCTCAAGTTTGGGTCGATCCAGTACCTTGATATGTCCGCGGTGATATTCGATTACGCCGAGTTTCTGTAATTTCCCGGCTGCCTCGGTGACACCTTCACGGCGCACACCAAGCATATTGGCGATCAGTTCCTGTGTCATCGTCAATTGGTTATCCGACAGGCGGTCCATCGAAAGCAGAAGCCAGCGGCACAGTTGCTGATCAATAGAGTGATGACGATTGCAGACCGCTGTCTGAGCCATTTGTGTAATCAGGGCCTGTGTGTAGCGCAGCATCAGCACCAATAGCTCGCCATGGCGATTAAACTCATTCTTAAGCTGTTGTCCCAAGAGCCGGTATGCGTAGCCAGCGCTTTGCACGATCCCCCGGCTCGGCGTGCTATCACCGCCCATGAATAAGGAAATACCGATGATGCCATCGTTACCTACCACCGATATTTCTGCCGATGCACCGCTTTCCATGACATAGAGCAGCGACACGATGGAGTTGGTAGGAAAATAGACATAACGCAAGGTATCCCCGGATTCATACAAAACTTTGCCAAGTGGCATCGGTACAAGTTCAAGATGAGGGAGTAGACGATCCTGGACTTCCGCCGATAAAGCAGCCAAAAGATGGTTTTGTTGCGGCAGAGGGGGGGTAGACATAGCAGTTTCCATCTAATAAGGATCTGCTAGGAGGCTGTCCGAGAATAGACTGATCTACTGCGGGCGAGCCTGATTGGCTGGATTTTACGATCCAATTTCGTTAAATAGAACGACTAATCGCTTCAAATGATCGAAAAATCCAACTCAACCAGCCTCGCCCTCGCTACGATCGCTATTCTCGGATAGCCTCCTAGGGTAGTTTAAACACGGGCTTGTTCCGTAGGCTGCGGTAATGCGGTGAACGGAAGGTTAGCCTTTGTGTGCGTCATCGCACAGACCGGATTGATCATAACATATAGTCTTTTATGAAACGGGTCTCTGTCACAAAATTACCGGGGGTAGCACTATGTTGGAAATCATTGCAATAGTGTTGATAGTTTTATGGGTGCTGGGGCTGGTTTCGTCTGCCACTATGGGGGGGCTTATTCATATTCTATTGGTCATAGCAATTATCGTGATTCTGGTTCGTGTCATTCAAGGCAGGAGATGATTTGCCAAATTGGGATATTAGGTCACTATTCTGCATACAAATGAGTATTTTACCTTTGAAAGGAGAGCAAGATGGGGTCATTAAGAATTGTAGCAATTATACTGATCATTGCAGGTGTTCTCGCAGTTGTATATGGCGGTTTTAGTTTCATCACGGAGACTCATCAGGCTGATATCGGGGCGCTGAGCTTATCGATTGATGAAAAGAAATATGTCAATGTGCCTGCCTGGGCAGGTGTTGGCGCAATCCTTATCGGTGGAATTCTGCTGGTTGTAGGCAGAAAAGGCTAAGAGGTTAAAAGATTGCCAGAGAGCAGCGTTCGTTGCGGGGCCGAGTCTGGTTAAGTTGGTTTTGTTCGTTCATTTGAGGCGAAGTCGTTCTATTCAACGAAAAGATCGTAAAATCCAACCAGCCAGGCTCGTGCGCAGTAGATCGGTCTATTCCCGGGCAGCCTCTTAGGAGGCAGCATACCAGAGCACTGCGAAGTAATGGCATGCAGTACCTACCATTACAAACAAATGCCAGATGAAATGGCCGTATCGAAGGCGCGAATCAGTCGCGAAAAAAAATACGCCAATGGTATAAGCCACACCCCCTGCTACCAGCCATAGTAGCCCAGATGCAGGCAAGCGGGTATACATCGGATAAATCGCGATCAGAATCAGCCACCCCATGAGCAGATAAAGACTGGTGGAAATGATGGGGTTGTGCATCTTGTCAAACGCTTTCAGTGCCACCCCGATTGCGGCAAGGCTCCAGACGATCCCAATGAGTGTCCAGCCCCATGCACCGCGCAGCACTCCCAGCGTGAATGGAGTGTAAGTGCCGGCGATCAGAAGAAAGATCGCAGAGTGTTCGATAACCTTGAACACACGTTTAGCCTTGCCTTGTGGCAGGGCATGATAGAGAGTGGAGGCAAGATAGAGCAGTACCATTGTTGTCGCGAAGATACTCACGCCGACGATAAATCCGGCATCTTCGTGCTGCACTGCATGCATGATGAGAAAGGGGGTTCCCACCAGCGCTGCAACCAACCCTATGCCATGGCTGATACTGTTCGCGATCTCTTCTCCCTGAGACTGTTTACGTTCGGGTGTTGCTCGCCATAGGGCCATAATATGCCAACCTTGGGTTTAACGCGGGCGTAGATAGTGGCTTGAATGGGCAAAAAAAGCCGCCGTTTCCGGGAGGTATTTACGTTTGGTTGTTTGTCGATCAGAGATCATCGAATACGCAGTATTCTGAGAGGTAGAAGTCAATTCTATTGATCCCTCGGTTAAATAAAATCTTGTGAGCAGTTATTTTCAATAATGGCAATGCCCACGCTGATCAGTACATGCATTAGCGTGGAACAGTTCTGCCGGTATATTTAATCTTTAAACCTATCTTTCAGTTTTTGGGCTGTATCTCGAACAGCGCTGCTGAGTTTATCCCAGGCGTGCTCTGCATCATCTTTAAGATGTTCCCACGCACCCTCACTTGCTTCGTTGAGTTCATTCATCTTGGTCTTCGCCACGTCAACCTTCTGCTCAAGCTCTGCTATCTGCTTATCGTATTTGATGCGGGTATCGGCTGTAGAACTCTTCGCTTCGGCTCTCAGCTCTGCCAATTTGGCCTGCGCGAGCTCCACTTCAGCCTCTAACTTTTGCTTATATGCTTCTTTCGTACTCATAACGCATCTCCTTGGTTAATTAATTCAGGATTGATTCTTGGACTTCGTGATAACCCAAGCCAAAAATAGTAATAATGCAGCTCCGACGATAGCAGTTACGATTGATCCGATGAGCCCCAAAAGACCGAACAAGAGGCCGCCCGCAATGGCACCGGCAATGCCAATAATAATGTTGCCCACGAGACCGAAGCCTTTTCCTTCCATCAATATTCCGGCTAGCCAACCTGCGACTGCGCCGATGACGATAAAAATTAATAACCCTGCATAATCCATGAGTTGTTCCTCCAGTTTATTAGCGATTGCAAATAACCTGTTTCATGTATCAGGAAAAAGATAGTGTAAAGTGTGATGCATGCTAATTGGTAGCGTCTTTAACGTTTTCCTTGGCGTCTTTGCCAATTTCCTTGATTTTGTCGCCGGCATCTTCAGTCGCATCAAGAATTTTTTCGCCGGGTCGCCGGTCAAGGGCATCATCAACGTTATCCATCACCTTTTCACCGCCTGTTTGTGATTGGTTGCAGGCAGGTAACATCAGAATGGTTGCGGCGATTACAAGCATATAAAGGTAGGAAAGTTTCATCTTCATTTCTCCATTTCAGGTTTTGGTTTTGTGTCCACCGAGGCTATTTCCATTGTGCCTATGGTTATCTGGCCATGAATTGGATTCTAAGGGCGGGATTAATTGTCGTCTGTGCGATAACGTACATACCCGACTCATTTTGTGCTGTAATTTCTCCGCGAGACAGGCGCAGGTTAGTTTGTCTACAAAGGTGAGGTTGTAGATGTTTTTGCAAGGAGTTTGAAACGGTAGATACGTTCTGGCATGGCTACTCAGCATGCTAACGTTTGTGCTGATCAGCATCATTTATTTACTGTGCAACAAAAAATATTCAACAAATCATAAAAAATATCTGCTTTTGAGCAAAGGCTTCCTTATAGGGCTTCAGGGAGCTTGAAAATTGTATTGCTCAATGGCGATAAATAGGGTTTTCGGGCTGGCACTATATATTTGAGAAAGGAATTTCTATGATATCAGCAGTCAATTCAGCGGAATTAAAAAAGCTATATCAGCACCGTTGGGCTCCGAACCTGAAGATCCCATTTTTCTACGGGATTTGGCTTATGCTTGGTGTGATCGCTTGGAACTCAAGCCATTGGATGTTGACTTGGCTGTGCTATTTAGGAATGGGCTATATACAGATGGGGATCGTGACCTTTATGCACGATTGTACGCACAGTACTTTATTTAAAGTGCGTTGGAAGAACTGGGCATTCGGAATTTTTGCAATGATTCCATTCATCATCTCGTTCACTTCTTTCAAAGAAGATCATCTTATTCATCATCGATACAATCGCACTCCGAAAGATCCGGATGCGTTCACGATGGGAAAACGTGGTGTGGGTGATTTTATACTTTTCTATGCTTACGCGGTCGTTGGGGTATTTTTAACTGCGATTCAGTTTGCGTTGATTTTTCCGCTAATGGTTTTGCGTGGGAAGAAAGCTTTGATCCATTGGGGTGAGATAGCGCTTCACGTAATTGTGATGTGGGCCGTATTTTATTGGGCAGCATCCCAGGGCATCGCGCATAAAGTATTTGATGTATGGTTTTGGCCCCTCATTTTTTTTGGTTTTTTTAATAGTATGCGATTCATAGCGGAGCACTATGGCTGTCCATGGGATGCCGGACCATTGGTCGGAACTCGTACCATCATCAGCAACAAAGTAAATTCGTTCTTTTGGAACAACATCAACTATCATATCGGGCATCATGCCTACCCGGGAGTACCCTGGTACAGCCTCCAAAAATTGCATGTATTGATGCTTCCCGAAATTGAGCGACTCGGTGCACTGATTGATCAAAGCTATTTTGCGGTTTTCTTTCACGCACTCAGACACGGCCCTGAAACAGAAGCCACTACAAAATATCCGAATTCCCATTTATATCAAACCAACACCAAATAGAAATTTCCGCTTTTTCCTCATTTGCTAAGGTGCTGCTGTACTGTCTGTCGGGGGAGGGTTTTCCCCGACAGACAATTTTAGACATGGATGGTTTGCTGCCGGTTTGAAGCCCATGTTACGCCGCAGTATGGCTTGATCTACTCGCATCTTGCTATCAATCCTAAGCTTCTCAGTTTCAACCATATTCCTCTATATCTAAATGATAAATTCTCTATTTTTACTCGACCGGAAACAGGGTTGATATCAGCACTTTCTTGTCATTCATAAAATCATAAATCC
>NZ_JBEUDO010000056.1:0-18568 GCF_050584665.1 Nitrosomonas sp. ANs5 | reverse complement strand
GGCCTTACATTTGACGTTTACTCTTCCCTTTTCCACCTGTTTCACTGCGCGGTTCACTGTAAATGGACACGAATATTGAAGATCGCTTCATCTGGCTTTAACCCGTAATCAGACCAGCCATCATGTATTCATCCTGCCGCACGACAAAATTCAACCAAGTGAGCGCCACCACCAAATCATTCGTGTGTATTCGTGGTTCCCACATCAACTACTAATAAACACGAATACACACGAATACTAAAAAATCACTCCATCTGATTTTCACCCGAAACCAGACTGGCATCACGCATTCGTGGTTATCCCGGCAAGGTAGCCATATGACCCGCCCGGCGCCTTTCACGCCCATACTTCTCATGACAAATGCAATTAATGTACACCTGAACCCTACTGGAAACATCTAGCCGCTGTGTGATTTGTCACAGAAGCAATACAGCAAGAGTCCATAAAATAAGTTTAATTAACTTGCAATATAAGCCGATTATCTTAATCACTCCAGAAGTAAGCAAAACTTTGAAGTCATTTTGCTTCGGAAGAATTTGGATTATTGCCGGTTAATGAGCAATTAGCAGCCTATTTTTTAAGAATTCAAAACAATCAGGAGGGTTTTAATGGATTTCAAGGCCAAGTTTCTCAAAACTTCCATGTTGGCAAGTTTATGCCTGGTTTCAGTGCAGGCAGTTTCTCTTCAGGCGCAGAACTTCGGGCAGGGCTCACCGGCCATGCTCAACAATCAGAACGTCTACAATCAATACCTGCAGCCGGTTGTAACTGCAATCGATTATCATACCCGCATGGTATATCTGTTCAACTACGAGGAGGACAAGGTCATCACACTGGATCCTCGTAATTTGCAGGGCTGGCCCGGTGATATTCCACTGCAGCATACGCTGATACTGCCCGGTGCAGATAAACTCTACATCACCAGCGACAATACCGATGATCATCCGGCTTATATCATCGCGCTGAATGTCTATGGCATCGATTGGGACAATAACACGGTTAGTCTTTCCGTCGAATCGGTCCTCCAGACAGAGGCGCCCGGCACTCCAGCAGAATTGCCATATGTTGAGCAGACCAACCCCAAGCAACCTATCCCAACTTGGGTCACTGCCAGAGCCACCCAAATCCATGGCCCGACCCTGCTGCCCTTTACAGATTACGCTTATTTCACCAAATGGACCTCGGATGAAGTACGTGTCATCGACCTGAAAACCAGCGATTTTGCGAATGTCGATCCGATCATCATCCCCGGTTATACCGAGCAAACGCATGGCATCAATTTCAACAAATCAGGCACCATCGGTCTGGGCACCGGTTATTTCTTTGATAACAATGTCATCGATGTTTACACCGTCAACCGCCAGACTGGCGCGCTCAATCCAGTCAAGCAAGTTATGCTGGGCGATGAAAAGCGGTATGCTGCCTTTACCCATTTTGTCTATTGGCTGGATGAACGGTATGCGCTGACTGCATCGATGCAACTCGACAAAACCTCGCTGACCCCCCCTTCCACCAACAACATCATTCCGCCCAGTGTCTGGCTGATCGATGCAGTGGATGGCACAGCCACCCAGATCCTGAACCGTACCAATACAGTCAATGGGCCGGGTGTTTTCCGCTCGGCTTCTGATCTGGCCGTGGTGGGCGGAAAGCTCTACATCGCCGAGGAGGACAGTCTCGACAACACTTTCGCCAGGGATGGCTATATTTCTATTTTTGATTTGAGCGATCGCACCAAACCCAAATTCATCAAGCGCCTCCGGCCCGGACATGAGCTGCCGGAAGGATTTGCAGTCGCCCACACGCTTAGCCCGACACCGGACAACCGTTATCTGCTGCTGGCCAGCTGGGTATCCGGTTATGTGATCAAGATCGACACGCTGACCGATACAGTTGCCAAGGTATTCGGCCCCAGCGATGGTCTGGTGATGCCGCACGGCATCTACGCTGCCGGTGGCAATCGCTAATCTGCAAGCAAGTTAATACCCTGGCTCACTGTCGTCTCTCTCCTTTCTTCGCCGGCTCTAGTACTCCGTTCCGCCAAAACGCCTACATGAAATCGCGCCTTCACCTGTCATGCGTTGTTGCAAATCCTCGCCATAGCTACGGCTATGACTGCGGTTTGCGCCTAGCCTGGCAAGCGAATCCATCGATTTCATTTGTAAGCTAATTTACGGAACGGAGTACTAGCGGCATACAGTGGGCCAGTTTTTTGAATGAACAAAACTGCTACCGAAATCCAAGAGAATCGACCATGCACTTCAGAATATCGTCCATTTTTACTTCGTTGAGTCTGATAGTCGCACTCACCACCCTGACACCGATCACGACCCATGCAGCTGCCATCGTTTTGAATCAGCCGGTTCCGCTCCAACAGGAATCGATCGATGCTCTGCAGCATAGCTTACAGCCACAGGATCAAGATCACTGGAAACTGGTTTTCTTCGGCTTTGCGCACTGCAAGGAAATCTGCCCGGTTTCGATGGCCAAGCTCTCCATGCTAATCAAAGCGGCCGCCAAAGCGCAGGTCAAGGTAAACGGGATTTTTGTGACCGTGGATCCGGATAGAGATACCGATACCGTATTATCCGGCTATACAAAAAGCTTCGGGGATAATCTTTCCCATTTACGGCTGGAAGGCGAGCGACTGGAACGATTCAAGACATCGTTTGGCGTGGAAGCTCTTTTCTATACCAAAAATGCTGGCAATACGCAGCATTACCAGGTTGATCACAGCACAACGGCATTCTTGATCGATCCCCATGGCAATATCCGAGTCCTGTTCGATGCACTGGATGACGCCACAACGCTGGCCAAAATGTTCAGCGAAGACGAGGACTTGTTCAAACTATGAAATACATCAACTTCCTGTTTGTCATGCTGGGCATGCTCTCAGCCGCGCCACAGAGCAGTGCAATGAGCCTTTATGACGATCCACGGATGATCTACAGCTACAAGGATAAAGCGCTTGCACCAGAAATCGACATCCTGCAAGTCTCAACCCAAATCAGCCCGGATGACGAGTTGGTCTTACAGGTAAAAACCCGCGGTGAACGCGCAACAGGTGAGATCGGTGACTATTATCTCGTCAAAATTCATCAAACCAGCACCCATGCTTTCGTCATACCTGTGAGCCGGACAGAGGCATCAGGCATTCAGCTGTATGCAGGTCTGGAGCAGTCTGACGACCTGGCGCCATATCGGCTCCCGAAACGGTTCATCGAAGCCGACACGAACCATCCATTCAGAATGGCGTATATCGACAACGGATTCGAGGTTTATATTCCGCTCAGCTGGATCAATTTTGCCGCCACGTTCAGTTATGATGTGTACACGGTCCGGGCAAACAGAGAAGGGCAACATCTCACGCTGGAGAATGTGTATGACCAGGCAAGGAAAGGAAGGGAAGAGCCGAATGTTCCGGCGCTTACTTTAGTCAACAAACTGTGCTCACCCAAAAGATAGCCATTGCGCTACCCAGTCACATTCGCCAGCGAGCCACCGACACCGCCCTCCACATCCACCCAAAGATGGGGCAACCCCAGATTTTGCAACCACTCGCTGGCATGTTCTTCTTTAAGCATGCCAATCGTGGATGCGCTGCCGGCGATGACACACAGCTCACCAATCACGCTCACTGTAGCAATCCGCCTGACCGGCCAGCCGGTCTTGGGATTCAGCACATGTCCATAGCGAATGCCATTGAGTGTAATACAACGCTCATAATCACCACTGCTGGCCAGACCACCACTGGATAACTGTATCGTTCGCAACAGGCTGCCCGGTTGGCGGGGGTGCTGTATCCCAACCCGCCAGGGGCTGCCATCCGCATGCGGACCCACTATCCGGATATCCCCCCCGAGATTAATCATGCCATGCCGGATACCGGCATCCCAGCACAAGCTGACTGACCGGTCGACGGCATACTCTTTCACCACCCCACCGAAATCAAGCTCCATGCCAGCAACCGGAAATTCGAGCAAAGGCGCATTCCAATTCAGCCTTGACCAGCCAACTCTCGCCAGCGTGGCCTCGATCAGCCCCTCTGCCGGCAACCGGCCCGACTTGAAATCCCACACATGGCGCAAAATGCCGGAAGTGATGTCGAACAGTCCATCACTTTCCCGATAACAGGTCGCCGCATAATCCAGCAAACCGGCCGTCTCCGGATCCACCTTGATTTGCCCACCTTGTGCCGCACAGCGATTGATTTCGGACAGAAAACTGTCCTCACGATAACGTGAGTATTTCAGTTCCAGCCGCTGGATATCCTTGACAATCGCCTGAATCGCCCGCCCCGCTTTGGCCTGGCTGGGTGCATAGAGCTGAATCGAGCAAGGTGTGCCCATCGCCTTGAAGGCATGCTGAAAGAACTTCATTCGGTCAGGCTTTATAGAATATGCTTCGATACAATTTCCAGTAGGGTAGAAGTACGGATCAGTTCTTCGTCGGCTGGGTGGTGCGCAAGCGTACCCTACGCACGCTGTCAGCCATATTCAAGGAAACAGTCTGATGCGCATCGGCTCAGAAATGATAGCTCCAGCTGGCGTTCAAGGTTCCCTTGCGCTCAAGCTGGAAACCATTGAAATCATCGCTCAGCGGTTGCAGCCATTCCACGGCAAGAATATTCCCGGCAAACCTGCCGCTCGGTACCGATGCAGTGACACCCAAACCAATATCCCAAAACCGTCCTCCCTGGTTGCTAGGATAATCCATCGGCCCTATCCGGCTATTGAAGGTATTGAAGTCGCCCTGGATTTTACCTTGGCTGGTATAAATACCCCGCACGGAAGCGGAGAGCCAATCAAGCAAGTGAAACCCTCCCCAGGCAGATGCCTGAAAGATATCGCCCAGGCGATAACCCGAGTTGTTCCGCTTTTCCATGCGCTTGGTGCCGATCAGCTGGCTGCCCCAATACCAGGGACCGGCATCCCCCTCATAGGTCAGATTAGGAAGAAAATCCCAAGTCCCGCTCCCCAGCTGCATGTCGAAGTGAATCAAGCCGCCATCCTGCCGGGCCATACGCCTGAGCTTGAGTTTGACATCTCCGGTGGGCGCACTCACACCGAGCCCCATATGCACGTGATGGCCGGGCAAATCCAGTAGCCTGACCAGTGACATCAGAATGGTATCGCTGACGCCACCAGTGGTATGCGGCGTACCCGGATGCTGATGATCGCCCGGTGCGGGCGGAGGGCGTCCTTCCAGCTCGCGCAGTTCCATGTCCATATCCATGAACTGCGGCATCAACATCACATTGAGCCAGTCGGTCGGCGCATACATGATATCGAGCATGTGCATCCGCATATTCATGCTATCCGGCGCGTGGGTGCACAGTTTACTGGGACTGCAAGCCAGATTGACAATATCGGCATCGCCCACCTTGCTGGAACCACGCAGCATGTTTCCCGCCTGCCAGGAATACATGAAGCGATAACCAAAGTGAAGTTCCCCAGCCTTGTCCAGCATATGCCCATACATGACGCCAGCCGGTCCATGGCGACCATGATGCATGCGGTGATCATGCCCGCCGTCATGGTGGTCATGGTGAGCATGCGGGTCCGCGTGCTGGCTCCGTCTCAAATTGATTGCATCCATGTCAATCTTGAGCGCTGCATTGGCCACGTAATAATCAAAATCAGCGAAGCTGCTGTTCCCGCCACCGCCCAGCTTCAGCGCGCTGGAACGGGTATAGTATTCGAAGCCGGCTTCCAATTCGATACCGCGCGCAAACTTCTTGTTGAGGGTTACCCCTCCACTGAGGGCACCGAAACTGGATAAGCGGTGATCACTGGAAAAATGCTTGGGCAGTTTCTTGGGGTCATAGGTAATGACTTGGGGTTCGCCGTTATCATCGAATACCAGTCGGGTAAAGGCCTGATTCGACACCAAATAAGGTTCAAAAAAATTTGCCGAACTCTGTGAGTAATAGCGGATTCGCGGGGTAATGGTCCAATCGCTGCCAAGCGGCTGCACCCAATCGCCTTCAAAGGTATTGCTGTAAATGCCCCAGTCGTCGAACGAGAATTTGTAATTGAGATGCACCGCAGCATCAAGCGGACTGATATATTGCACCAACTTGCTACTGAAGGCGAACTGGTTACGTAAACCCGGCCGCTGCTCGAGCACGGTACGCAGATTGCCCTGGATCAGGGCATTGGGATCGGGGCTGATCCGCTCGGGATCGACAAAAATCACCGTCACGCCCTTGTACGGATTCTCCATGAATCCACCACTGCGGGTATAGCCGAAATTGAAATCAACCAGCGTGTTTTTACCGAGTATTTGCGTCAGGCCCAGATTGGAAGTCCAGTCATGCCGGTCACCCGCCAGAATCCGCAAATTGTCCCGGGACTTGATCCGGTCCGCGTAGGCGAGATTGGTAATATAACCCAACGTATCATGATCGAGAATGGCTGACTGCCGGCTGCTGGCATACCCCGCCCCCCATTTCAGGCTGGTCAGTTTCTGATTGAAATCAAAACGGCCACTGGCGTGGCCATAAGCCGATTTGAAGTCACGCTCCTCCGAAAAGCCGCCGCTCAGTCTCAGGGTTGCTTCATCCCACTCGTATTCGAGCCCGAAATCCCCCTGATTGCGCGTCTCGGGGGAAGCGGTCGAAAGCACCAGCACAGTGCGCGGATCGATCAGCTGGTTGCCTTCGGCATCAAATCGAATGGGATTCAGATTCCGGTCAAGGGTGACCGCGCCGGTGACATGCGGCGAGGCGCCGGATACGACTTCCCCGGTAGGGAGTGTGCGGGTAAACGGGATATTGCCGGCAGTGGACGCCAGCGGAACGGAGCTGACCGGGGTTGCACCCGACCAGGTATCCTGCGTATAGCCAAAGGTTAACTTTAGGCGATCGGTGACAAACAAGGTGCCGTTGCCATGCAAGGTATCGACCATGATCGGATCGAGATCACTCCGGACCGAATACAGGTTACGCTTGCCTTCCTGGTAACGGCTGTACTGAAAATTGACACTGCCGCTGCTGGCGTCAGCGGCTTCCGCCGGCGTAACCAGCAAGCCTGGCAGTACCAGCGCCGCAGCGGTCAGCGCCTGCAAGACCGACTGACTGCCCGCTACCTGGTTTGGGACATGACAGGATGGTGGGCTGGATGAGGACGCACAACCACCCTCGCGGGGGTGCGATTGGGGGGCAGAAGACTTGCTCACACTACTTCAGCATGTTGTCATGACGCCTATCAATAACAACCGCACCCGCCGCCGCCACCGCCGGCATTGGTGCCAGCACCCGCCTCACGGCTGCCATAATTGTGCATGCGTGTCCCGGTCTGCAGCGGATTGGGGTCCAACGCCATCTGCGGCTTGGCCAGCACGCCGCGCTCCCAGGGTGCGACACCGGCGCAGCCGGACACCATCACACCGGCGCAGCACAAAAGTATCAGCATCAGTAATCGGTATTTACGCATGGTCGAGATTCCAGAACCACCTGGAGCAAAACAATTTTTGATGTCCATGAAACCACGTAGTAGGTGCGCTTGCGCACCATGAAACTGTCAATGGATTATTCCGGGCCATCATGTGTTCTGTTGGAAATCGCATGGAGGTATAGAGAATATTTTAAATCAGATTGTCTCTTCCAGTAACGCTTCGATCAGCTCCCGCATCGCCTCGGTTTCGCCAGGGCGGAACCCGCGGTGGATGTGGCGGACAAAGCCCCGCTTGTCGATGATATAGGTCGATGGCATGGCGATCACGTTGAAATCCTCGGCACAGCTTTTATCCGGATCGAACATGATCGTGAATTGGGTCGGAAATTGTTCGAGAAATGCATCGGCCTCGGACTTTTCCTCATCCAGATTGACACCGACCACTTGCAGGCCGCGTGCCTGGAAATCTTCGGTCAGCTCATTCATGAAGGGAAACGATTTGATGCAGGGGGGGCACCAGGACGCCCAGAAATCGATGTAGATCACCTGCCCTTTCATGCTTTGCCAGTCTTCGGCGGGCATGCCGTCCTGGTCAGTCAGCGCACAAAGCGGTGGCGGCGTATCGCCTTCAAAATGCGCGACAGCCGGCATGGCCGGCAGGAGAAAGACTATCAACAATAAACAACGGATCAATTGGCTACGCCTTGTTTGTAGTACGGATCGAATTTCCTTGAAACCAGAGTAAACAATAGAAAACTCCATGCATTCTCCTGTTTTCCCAGTAATTACTACACCTAGATAATCTTAGCCTGAATATAGGAAAATCCAGTATGTCATCATTCAAATATCTTCTTAGCTGACTCCGGATTCTATTCACTCATAAGTAGTTAATTGAATGTCAGTACCGGTGTGAACATTATCCGCAGTCATACAATGATACTCGACCGCAACATTTCTTGTGCCTGCCTTAGTTTTGTTGATGATCATGAAATAAGAACCACTGCCCCCTCTTAGGGCAATAGTTGGGCTAGGACTATTATCACCCGGTATGGAATCGGTGGTACTAATCGCCTTACTTCCTTTGAAAAGGGCCAGGTTAACGAACATGCCTTCCACAGCAGGGCTCATGTCTCTTATATTTGCCACTAATTTATCAGTCTGTCCGTTATCATCGAAGCATGTCACCATCGCTACGACCGTAAAGCTTGGCACGTTGCCAGCCGGATCGATCGGTCCGGCAATGTCATGCGCAAAACCTGCCCCGGCCAATCCGACACCTGACAGAAAAGCTGAAACGCCCAATAATTTCTTTATAGTTACCTTATTCATCGCACCATCTCCTTGAGTTCATTTCCGTCTCTCCCATCAGGGAAGTGCAGCTTGATTTTTGCTATCTTTTAATCCAACCATGGCAGAACCTGCTTTAAATTATCCCAGATTCCCCATCGGCATGCTCGTTTAAAAAAAGTAACGTGCCATCACCCACAAAGTGATGGCACCGAGCCACACATTCAGCCTTTATGGAAGCGGCCAGACTTGCGTACCGTTAATCCGTACGGGCATATCTCTGTCCAGCTGTTGTGCCGAAGGATAAATCCGCGCGGTAATCCCTTCACCACAGTTCTCAGGCAGTGGATTGGTTTCAAGATTCCGGGTCACGATGTAAGGCGCGGGAAAATTCCAGGCCGGCCCATCGAACTGCGGATGCCCTGCTTCGGGCGCAGTCCAGAAATCGACATCCAGTCGATCTGAATCCTTGCCATTAATTTCATGGATGCTGGTCAGCTGACAAATGTTGGCAATAGCGGGCGCCACGATCAATCTGTTCACGCAGGAAGTTGGTTCGATATTAATGGGATTGACCCGAACAGGCAATTTGGCCACCCAGTTGCTTGCAGGAATTGATGAACCACCTGCCTGCCATTCGGCGATTGGATTGCCATTCGGATCATTAACAATTTCGTGCATCGTGAATACATGCTTGCTCAGAATAGGACGGAAAGTAATCACACCCGATACGAAAGCCGAAGCAGGCTGATCCGAACGAGTGAAAGCATCACTGCCGATCGCGGCATTGGGAAGCGGCGCGGTATCCACGAGCGCCGTCGAGACATCAGGAAAAACTGTCACATTGCCGATCACCGGTTGATCGGTACAGCCATGTGGAATAACGACATGATTATCAACCCTGGTTCCTTCCCTGGTGGTATTGATGTCGAATCGCGTATGCGCCTGGGCATTCCCCCATGCAACGGCCACCAGCGCCGCAGCCAGCGACAGAACAAATATTTTATTTTGATTCTTGGTCATTATTAGAGTCCCTTTTTAAAATTCAACTGATGCCCAAATAGACAGCTCGTTCCGGTTCGCCTTATTGCGTTGAAATAAAACCGACTGGCCGATTATCAGGTGAACAATCTTCGTTTTCAATGCGACAAATTGTCGCACCCCACCAAAGCACGAACTCTCTCCGACTCAATATTTGCACACAAGCAACTGATTAATAACAATTTCCTTCAATATCACACCAATCAGCTCCATCACCGGACAATGACCAGGTGCGACAATTTGTCGCATTTGCAAAGCCATTTCCGGCTTATACAATGCTCCGGGTCTAGGAGGCAATCTTTTTCACAAGGAAATTCATGAATCATCCCCCATCAAGCCGCCATACCTTTCTTTGGTTGTATTGCACCGTGTTTCTGACCGGTGCTGCCGTTATGGTCATAGAATTGCTGGGCACACGCCTGATCGCGCCCTTCTATGGGGCGAGCCTGTATGTGTGGGCATCCCTCATTTCGGTGACCATGATTGCTTTGGCGATCGGTTATTTCGCCGGCGGACGTTGGGCGGATCGTGCGAAACGCACAGGTTTATCCCTGATCATCGCGCTGGCTGGCTTGCTTACCCTCCTCATCCCCGCAATGGTCGGCCCGGTTCTGCTGGCAACCGATTCGCTGGGACTGCGGCTGGGCACATTCATCAGCACCCTGATTCTGTTTACCCCCAGCCTGATCATGCTGGGCATGGTCAGCCCATTTGCTGTCAAGCTCGCCACTTCCAGCCTGGCAGGCGTGGGGGCAAGCACGGGCTCGATTTATGCCGTCAGCACACTGGGCAGCGTTATCGGCACCCTGTTTCTTGGGTTCTATTTATTCCCCCTGGTCGGCTCACGTGAAATTTTTATCGGTCTTGGCTTGATTCTATTTCTGCTCGCCTTGTTGGTCGGGCTCATTGAGCGCAAACGCCTGCAATCCGCGGCGACAACACTGGCACCGGTTGTATTGCTGTCACTCATCGGCATGGGGGTGTTACCCAAAGTATCCGATGCCAGCATTGCACAAAACCGGCAAGATTCGCTTGAGACCCGCTTCGCGCATGAAAGCCTGTATGGCTGGGTGCGCGTGGTTGACAACCCGGCAGCCAACATGCGGCTGCTGACCGCAGATGCCTCCACCATTGGCGCGGCCACTCTCAGTCACGGCCAGAACCTGCTGACCTATCAGAAAATTGTCGAATTGATCCCACAGCTGGCACCCGGCATGACGCGCGCACTGCTGATCGGACAGGGCGCGGGCCACATGGTGGCCAGTCTCAAACATTTTGGAATTGAAACGGATACCATCGAGATCGATCCCGCCATTGCCCAGGCAGCACGCGAGTATTTTGATTTCATTCCCACCGGAAAAACGATTATCGGCGATGCGCGCTACGAAATCCGGCAATTACAGGACAAGTATGGCCTGATCATTATCGATGTCTTCACCGGTGGCTCGGAACCGGTGCACTTGCTTACCCAGGAAACGTTGCAACAATTGCGAGAGCTGCTGACCGATCAGGGTGTGCTGGCACTCAATTTTGTATCCTTTCTGGAAGAAGGCAGCAATGTCGCGCTGGCTTCGGTTGGCAAAACACTGCAACAGGTCTTTCCCCATCAGCTCACCTTCATCTCCGAACCAGGCGACGATTTCAATGATTTCATCTTTATTGCCTCCAATCATGGCCTGAGCCTCTATGGCGACGCACTTTCCAGATCCCAGCAGGCCTGGCTTGAAGCAAGATCACTTGAGATCGACCTTGATCGGGGCATCATTCTGACCGACAATTTCAACCCATTGGAGCAACTGCAAACCCGCAAAGCCGAGTTTTACCGGCGGCTGATCATTGACGCCGTTGGCATCGATCACTTCGTTCGCTGATTGGGCTTACCCTGAGCGCCGCTCGTCATGCCATAAACTGCGCTGCATGCCAGACAGATCCTGAATAGGAACAAATAGTTATTGCTTATGCACAAGCATCGCAAGGGGCTCTTGCGCGCCCTATGCACTGCGTAGCGAGCCGCTGGAACATGTCAACCGGATTTCCCCAAAGCAGTCTCACCACGCCTGCCAATATTCCGGCTGCGGCATTTTGCCGCATCGATCATTGATAAGAAGCGCCGAATAAATTATCTTGAACCAAACAAAACCTCATCCACCTGCGGTTTTGGAGTTCCATCTTTTCGGAAAACGCGATGATCAAAAACATTCCTGCAATTCTATTGCCGACATCAATCCTGGCGGTCAACTGAATTCAGGATAATGCCGGGGATACGAACGATTCTGGTATCAGGGCTGACAGCTTTTTTGCTGGCTTTCCCGGTGATTCTGACCGCGCAGGCGGAATCTCTCTTGCAGTTGAACAGCAGCCAGACTGAGGTGGACTCGAAAATTGCTCCGCAAATTCATCCGCGGGCTAACGCCGTAGCCACCCGAAAGGAAAGCATGCCGCAACGGGAGACGATGATCATCAAAACCACAGCTCAGTCCGCGCAGGCTACCAGCAAGTTGAGCGCGCGCGCGTTGCGCCTGCGTGCAGCCGGCACACTCGGCCGCACGCTGGAGCGCGAGTTGGGCGTACACAATCTTTCCTATGGGCCAGCCGTTGGCCAAGTGGTGATCCGGGGCATGAGCGGACCGCGGGTGCGGGTGATGCAGAACGGGATTGGGACCCACGACGCATCGGGCATGAGTCCCGATCATCCCATCGTGGCCGAGACCATGCTGGCCAACCGCATCACCGTCTATCGCGGTCCAGCCACACTGCGCTTTGGCAGCAATGCCGTGGGTGGCATGGTGGGCATCAAACATCAGCGCATTCCGGATAAAATTCCGCAGAACGGATTTGCCGGACGAACGGAATTCCGGTTTGACCACAATCCGGGTGAGAAAGCGGGCATGATCGCGCTCGACATGGGCAAAAACCTATTTGCGATCCATCTCGATTATTTTCACCGTGCAAGCGGCAATACCCATATCCCGGGACGGGCACTGGATGAGCAAGCCATCCTCGAGCAGTTTCAGGTACAGCCAACCGAAAACAGCAAGGGGGTTATTCAAAACAGCAGTAGCCAAAGCCAAGGCGGATCGGCTGGTATTTCGCTGGTCGGAGATGCCGGTTATATCGGTGGCAGCTACCATGAACTGGTCAAACACTACGGCGTCCCGCCCGGTGTGCCAGGCCACAGCGCTGGCAGCCCGTCCGGACAAGAAGCAGTCCGTATCGCCATGCAGCAGCGCCGTTATGATTTGGCGGGACTCTGGATGACACCCTGGGAACACTTACCGGCAATAGAAGCCAAGCTGAGTTATATCGACTATGCGCATGATGAAAGCGATCGTGGCCCGGCTTTGACGCATTTCCGGAACCAGGTTTGGGAGTCACGGCTGGAAATCAGCCATCAGCATGCTGACTGGCTGGACGGGATCATGGGCCTGCAATGGCAGGACCGGAATTTTTCCGCGACAGGGCTGGAAACATTCACACCAGCCTCACATATTGGCTCACTTGGTTTTTTTCTCACTGAAACCCTGATGCTGGCTGATCATGTCGGCCTGGAATTCGGCGCACGCTACGACCACCAGAGCACCACACCCCAAAATGACACGGTATACATACCGGGTGTGATGGCGCAGCTGCCTTTGCCCGGCCAGCTTCGATTCAACACTTATTCTCTCGCCGCCAGCCTGAACTACGAAGCATTTGCCGGCGGCACAATCCATCTCAACTGGCAACGCGCGCAGCGCGCACCGGACGTTCAGGAGCTTTTGTCTTCCGGCCCGCACTTTGCCACCCGCAGTTTTGAGCTGGGCCGCATCGATCTCAAGCGCGAACAGGTCGATCACTTTGAGCTCGGCCTAAATCTGACGCACAACGGTTTTTCCCTGCTGGCGAACGGCTATTACAAACGGATCGACAATTTCATTTACCTGCAAAATCTGGGATTGTTTTTTAATTTCGCACCCCAACCGCCCCGTTTCCAGCTGGCTTGCGCCAATCTGCAGAACTGTTTGCCGGTGTTCGGCTATCAGGGCGATGATGCCGATTTCTGGGGTTATGAGACCGAATTGCATATTCCCCTCCCTTCCAGCGTTTATTCCCCACGCCTCAAACTGTTTTCCGATTATGTGCGGGGCAGGTTCCGGGATGGCGCGCTCGGCGATGTGCCGCGCTTGCCGCCCTTGCGCGCGGGCTTCGAGCTCACTGCCAGCCATGGACCCTGGCAGGCAGGGTTGCGTTACACCCGCGCACTGGCACAAAACCACCCCGGACTGCGGGAAACACCCACCGACGGCTATGACCGGCTCGATCTGGACATGAGTTATGACTGGAAAACAACTGGCCGGATCAAACTATTGCTGTTTGGCAAGGCTTCCAACATGACTCAGTCCGTCATCCGCCATTCCACTTCCTTCCTGCGCAATTTTGCCCCGGAACCGGGTTTCAGTTTCGAGGCAGGGTTGCGGGCCACTTTTTAATTCCGCTTTGATCCGGCGCAATTGAGTGATTGGGTCGCGCGTCATCACAACATCGTTCTGGCTGCGACAATTTGTCGCATTGCTATTGGAAATTAACTTGGTTACTTTACTATCTTTTTCGGAAATACGATGATCAAGAAATTTCTTGTAATTCTGCTACTGGCATCGGTCACGGTTTCTCAACCCGTTATGGCGCACGAGGGCACACCCAATATGGCTTTTGCTTGGCGTCAGGGCAAAATCCTAATTGATACACAGCGGCAAGGTAGACAATTAGGGGATCATATTGTTTTCACCATTCCATTTGCGGGCTCGCTGACGCCTTACCGGATGTCCGATGCAAGTTTCCGCGGCATTGGTTTTGATCAGGGTGGCACTCTCCATTACCAGTTCGTCAGCACACTGATGAAATGGTCTCCGGATCAGAACCGCTGGATGCGTGATGGATTCGATGAACAACTGTCTATCCGGATGGCTTTCGTCACACGCAAAATTTCGGCCTGGGAAGGGGAAGACAGCCAGGGATTGGTCGGCTTTTTAAGCGCCAGTGGCTCGACTGATGACATTCATCCAACTTTTGAGCTGCAAAAAACAGATGGTTCCGCCCCTGATGATGGCGCTTACCTGGTCGCACTGACTCTATTTGGAACGAGTGCAGCGGGCGATCAAATTCTTTATCCACCTTCCAAACCATTCTTTCTGGCATTCCATATGAATACGGGAGGCGGATTCAACCCAAATGCATTCAGCCAGTCACTCGCTCAATTTTCGGGCATTCCGTTGAGTGACTATAGCCGTATCGATCCACTGTTTGACTGGGCGGAAGCCAATTTCAGCGAGATCTTTCCACATCCTGCCCAGAGCCGTTTCCTTTTCGGCTTCTATGCGCGCTGCTATGACAATACGATCTGTCTGGGCAGCAGGCGCGGGCGCGTCTTTACCACCGGCGGGCCGCTTGGTGGCTTGACTGATCACGGATCACTCGAATCTTTTTTTGATCAAGCTGGGGTTGCTAACTAATGCCCAGGATACGAGCCCATTTGGCGCCACTGCCAGCAGGGATGCTCCTGACGTTTCTGGCAATCCCGGTGGTACAAGCTGAATCGGATTTGCAAACGGTTGCCGAAGAGCCTGGGGAGACGCGTGCCCAAACCGTCCAAAAAGAAAATATTCAGCTACTGGATACGATGGTTATCAAAACGACCGCGCAGTCTGCAGAAGCCGTCAGCAAGATGCACGAGCGTGAACTGAGATTACGTGCGGCGGATACGCTTGGCAAAACATTGGAGCGTGAACCAGGCGTACACAATCTTTCCTATGGACCCGGGGTCGGCCAGGTTGTGATTCGGGGCATGGGCGGACCGCGTGTGCGCGTCATGCAAAACGGCATTGGCACGCATGATGCCTCGGCAATGAGCCAGGATTATGCCATCGCAGCCGAGACCATGCTGGCTGACCGTATCACTGTCTATCGCGGCCCAGCCGCCTTGCGCTTTGGCGGCAATGCCGTAGGTGGCATGGTGGATATCAAGCATCAACGCATTCCTGACAAAATTCCGAAGAACGGGTTTGCCGGGCGAACGGAATTCCGGTTTGACCACAATCCGGGCGAAAAAGCAGGCATGATCGGGCTTGATATGGGTAAAAATAGGGTTGCGCTTCACCTCGATTATTTCCACCGTGCAGGCGGGAACACCCATATTCCTGGATACGCACTGGATGAAAAGGCAATTGTAGAACAGTTTCAGGTACAGCCAACCGGGAACAGCAAGGGCGTCATCCAAAACAGCCGCACTCAGAGTCAGGGCGGGTCAGCGGGCATTTCAGTGATTGGCGATGCAGGCTATGTTGGGGGAAGTTACCATGAGTTGACAAAAAACTATGGCGTACCGCCCGCAATCCCCGGAAGAGGGGATGAAGATCTATCCGGGCCGGAAGCCGTGCGTATCGATATGAGGCAGCGCCGCTTCGATCTGGAAGGATTATGGGCCACACCCTGGGAATTTTTACCAAGTATCGAAGCCAAGCTGGGTTATATCGATTATGCGCATGACGAAAAAGATCGAGGCTCTCCACTCATGCGATTACAAAACAAGGTTTGGGAGTCTCGGCTGGAATTCAACCATCAGCATAATGGCTGGCTTGACGGCATTGCCGGTTTCCAATGGCAGGATCGTCAGTTTTCCCAGAATGGTTTTCAGACATTTACACCGGCTTCCGGCATCAGCACGCTTGGCTTGTTTCTCACGGAAACCCTGATGCTGGCTGATCGCGTCAGCCTGGAATTCGGCGCACGCTACGACCATCAGACCACCACGCCCAAAGACGATGCGGTGCGCATTCCGGGTGTGGTGGCGCCACTGCCTTTGCCCGGACAGCTTCGGTTCAACACTTATTCTCTCGCCGCCAGCCTGAACTACGAGGCATTTGCCGGTGGCACCCTCCATCTCAACTGGCAACGCGCGCAGCGCGCACCGGACGTTCAGGAACTTCTCACTTCCGGGCCACACTTCGCCACCCGCAGTTTTGAGCTGGGCCGCATCGATCTCAAACGCGAACAGGCCGATCACTTTGAACTCGGCCTTAACCTGGCCCACAACGGCTTTTCCCTGCTGGCGAATGGCTATTACAAACGGATCGATAACTTCATTTATCTGCAGAACCAGGGCTTGTTTTTCAATTTCTCACCCGAACCGCCCCGCTTCCAGCTGGCCTGCGCCAACCTGCAGAACTGTTTGCCGGTGTTCGGCTATCAGGGCGATGATGCCGATTTCTGGGGTTATGAGACCGAATTGCATATTCCCCTCCCTTTCAGCGTTTATTCCCCACGCCTCAAACTGTTTTCCGATTATGTGCGGGGCTGGTTCCGTGACAGCGCGCTCGGTGATGTGCCACGATTGCCCCCGTTGCGCGCGGGATTCGAGCTCACTGCCAGCCATGGACCCTGGCAGGCGGGACTGCGCTATACCCGCGCACTGGCACAAAACCGCCCCGGATTGAAAGAAACGTCCACCGACGGCTATGACCGGCTCGATCTGGATATGAGTTACGACTGGAAAGCGACAAGCCGGATAAAATTATTGTTGTTTAGCAAGGTTTCCAACATGACCCAGTCCGTGATTCGCCATTCCACCTCTTTCCTGCGCAATTTCGCTCCGGAGCCCGGTTTCAGTCTCGAGGCGGGATTCCGGGCCACTTTTTAATTAAAAAATGATTTTATGAGAGAGCGAATCATGTTGAACAAAACGACCCGTCCTTACCGCTGGTTAATTTTTTGGCTGTGGCTTATTCCGATTGTGTCGCAGGCACAGTCTTTTCACCAGGACATCGAAGTCAGAATCGCCGATCAACGACTGGTCACCGATTTTTGCCAACGGTCAGACATGTGCAGTATTTTCGGCATCGAATTTCTGGGGCTGCCGGAGGGGCAGCTGCCCCACGACCACTTGACCGGCCAGCCTATCTATGTAACCCAATTAGTCAATTTCCCTGGCGTCATTGCCATCGACAGCCCGGGATTTTTTGCGTCCAGTGGCGATCTGGGAGCCGGGGAGGTTGTCCGTTATCAGGCATCAGGCCATCTCGCCTATTGGCGTCCCGAGCTGCAGCGCTGGACACTCGCCCCGCCAGGCACGCAGATCCGTCTGGCCGGCGGGTTGGACCTGCAACCCGACCAAAGCTGCGGTGATATTCTCTGTTTCCCCGAAGTAATCGAGGGTTTCACCTCCTACCACCGCAAAGGCATCGGTGGCGCACCATCGTTGATCGTGGGAGAAACACAACCCGATGGCTCGCTGCATTCGCATCTGGACTGGTTTCTCGAATCGGATCAGGGTATCCCGGGTGGGCCGGCCGGCGCCTACATGGTCGAGATGCGCTTGTTTTCCGAACAGCATCCGGTGCCATCCGAACTGTTATACATCCTGTTCAACCATGCGTTGTCTGAAAGTGAATTCCAGCAGGCCGTCACGGCCCGAGTACTGCAACCAAGCATCGACCCCGTCCGGACCGACAAGTTATTTGACTGGGCGGAAGTCAATTTCCCCGATCTCTTTCCCCACCCAGCCAACTCTTTCATTGCGCTCGGCTATTATGCCCGCTGTTACCAAAACGGTGTATGCGTGGGCGTCAAGGATGACCATATTTTTGCAACCGGCGGTACATTTGGGGCTGGCATCGTTGAAGTGGGAGAGTTAAGCGCGCTTCTTAGCCAGGCAGGGTTATAAACTCGCGGAAAAGAACGGGCTGAGAAACTATTTGCAAACGCTCGCAGTGCGTCATCATGCAGCATCAAGGCCAGGTTGGCGCTGGGCTGGATTGCCGCGCTACTTTCGCAGCTCGCAAAACGTTAGCCTGACTTCGTGACTCCAACAA
>NZ_JBEUDO010000055.1:0-18930 GCF_050584665.1 Nitrosomonas sp. ANs5 | reverse complement strand
TTAGCCATTATTGCTGTTTCGATACGCAAACAGTTCGCTGCGCGCATCCTGGCCAGGAGACATGCCGGGCATCAACCCCACAAGCAGCGCTTTCCCATGCACGTGACTGGCAACTATTTGCAAGCTTCCATCGCCAGTTCCAGTGCCAGCCAATCTTCCTCGAGTTTTTCAATCTTAGTTTCAAGTTCCTGACGCTGCTGGTCGAGCCGGGCAATCTTCTCCGACTGAGAATCGGCGTAAGTCGCTGGATCGGCCAATTGATGATTGATGGCGGCCAATTCTGCCTGGACAGCAGACAAAGATGCGTCCAGCTTCGCCTGCCTGGATTGCAGCGCCTTTTTATTGGGACGCGGAGAGGACTTGCGGATCACCTTGGCAGGTTTGGATTTCTCCGCCATGAGCGCGCCACGACCCTCCAACCATTGCCTGTAATCTACCAGGTCACCCTCGAAGGGCCGCGCTTCCCCATCCGCCACCAACCACAGCTCATCCGCCACGGCCCTTATCAGACTGCGGTCATGCGAAACCAACACGACCGCACCCGTATATTCCTCGAGCGCCAATGTCAGTGCATCACGCATGTCCAGATCAAGGTGATTGGTTGGCTCGTCCAGCAATAGCAAATGGGGTTGCTGGAATGCAAGCAAAGCAAATGCCAACCGGCTTTTCTCGCCCCCCGAGAATGTGGCAACCGGCCGATTTTCATCCTCCCCCGCCAGGCCAAAGCGTCCCAGATAAGTTCTCAGATTGAGCTCCGATTGCTTGGGCGCCAGCTGCTGCATATGCTGCAATGGGGTCAAGTCACCGCTAAGATGTTCCAATTGATGTTGGGCAAAATAGCCGGTGCTTATATCTGGATGGATACTCACGCTGCCGGATGTCGGCTGAAGCTCGCCTATCAGCAGCTTAATCAATGTCGACTTGCCCGCACCATTCGGACCCATGAGCGCAACACGCGCACCGGCACGTAAGGCAAGATTGACGTCTGTAAATATTTTATGGCTGTCGTAGCTGAAACTTGCGCCCTCAGCCTGCAGCAATAAATCCGGCCCGCGCTCTGGCGCCTCGATTTTCAATCGATATTGTTCCGTGCCGTCATGCACGGGCGCAATCCGCACCAGGCGCTCCAGCGCCTTGAGACGGCTTTGCGCTTGTTTGGCCTTGGTTGCCTTGGCACGGAAGCGGCGCACAAAATCTTCCATATGCGCAATCTGCTGCTGCTGTTGCTGAAAAGCCTGGGTTTGTTGCGCAATGCGCTCCGCCCGTGCCTGTTCAAAGTCATCGTAATTGCCACTGTAGGTATCCAGCGCGCGGTCGTGAATATGTGCTATACGATTGACGCAGGCATTCAGAAACTCGCGATCATGCGAGACCATGATCAAGCTACCTGGATAACGTGCCAGGTATTGCTCCAGCCACATAATGGCCTCCAGGTCGAGGTGATTGGTTGGTTCATCCAGGAGCAGCAAATCTGCGCGGCACATCAGTGCTCGCGCGAGATTGAGGCGCATCCGCCATCCACCGGAAAAATTCCTGACCGGCTGGCCCAGTGCTTCCTGAGCGAATCCCAGTCCATTTAACAACTGCGCCGCACGCGCTTGCGCACCATAACCATCGATGCCCTCGAAGCGATGCTGTGCATCGAACCAGTCAGCATCATGCGTATCGCGTGCCAGTATCTCTTGCAACCGGCGCAATTCCAGATCACCATCCAGCACGAAAGCAAGTGCTGACTGATCGGAAGCCATAATCTCCTGCTCAACCGAAGTAATTGTCTTGCCTGCTTGCAGCGCAATCTCACCCTGTTCGGGCGGTATCTCACCTTTTATCAAGCGAAACAGCGTTGATTTACCACAACCATTCTTGCCCACCAAGCCAATCCGCTGGCCGGAGAAAACCTGCAGGTTGATCTCATGTAACAGGGGAACACCGTTTTGCAGAAAAGTAAGATTGCGAATTGTGAGCATGACTGAATGATAAAGATTATGTTCGTTAAGCGCGGCCCATCCTGGCGCAAGCAAAGTTTCAGTAAATCCCAATCAGCGCTTCTATCCGGATTCACAAAAAACAAGCAGGCTTCCAGGCTATTCTCAGCAAGGGAGCTCATAGGCCTATTCAACACATCATCGACCGGGCTTATGATGAAGAAGACGACAGGAAGGGTCATTGAGCGCCCCGCAGCAGGGTACATTGGCGCGCAGCAAAACCATGACGGGTTAGGTTATTATGCGTAAATCTGTCTAAAGGGCACCTCTAAAAATTCAGAGTTTTAAACAAGACGAGGCGAGAATAAAAAATATTGACACAGCATATGATGGATATGTTAGGAGACATTTTTTGTGAACAACGACGTATTGTGACGAAATATGGATTTTTAGAGGTGCCCTAAATTCCATGAACAGCTCAATTGACGGACGGCAGGCAGCAACTTTGCCTAGCCCGAATGAAACAGGAATCAGGCCCATCCATCAAACGGCTTATTACTATGTTTTATTTGCCAATTTTGCCTGATATTACTCAAACAATCCACACCTATCATTCAGCAGCAAGCAACCGGCAACCAGCCCTGGATAGCTCCGAGACAACACATAACTAGCTGTTTTTTAAAGATAAGTATATTTGCTCAAAATTTTGGCAAATCGCCAAATTGCTTTCGAAAAGATGATGTTAGTATGTGAATTACCAAACAACACACAAACTTATCCACAGGAATTGTGGACATCTTGCTGCGGCCCAACCTCGCGGACTCGATGATGATATACAAGAACCAGCCAGCGCCGGATCACCGTGACATCCCGACGACTTGCAATTATCGGAATCAATCGGTCCCTCCCCGTTAGCCAATTCCATTCGGATCGATACCATGACATACTGTTTGCCGGTCGAGCCCGTACTTCTTGAAGGAATGATATATGCTGCTGATTAAATGGTGCCTCATCATCATCGCTGTGATCGTACTGGTCACCGTCCTAGCTGGCCAGTCAGGGTTATTCAAGGGCAACAGACCCGACGATCTGGGCGTTCGCGACGGCAAACTCAAGCCACCCGCTGTCACACCCAATAGCGTGACCAGTCAGGCCAAACTCTACCCGGGACATCCCCAACAAAACTATGCCGATATTTCTCCGTTGGCCGTATATGGTGACGGACAAAATACGCTCGCTTTGATCAAGGCAATCATTGAAGCCACTGCCGGCGCACAACTTATCGAAAGTAAATCCGATTATCTCTACGCCCAATTCTCGACGCCCTTACTGAAATTCGTGGATGATGTAGAATTCTGGTTCGCACCCAATCACAATGTTATTCATGTACGCTCTGCCTCGCGTCTTGGTAAGAGTGATCTGGGCGTCAATCGCAGACGTATCGAAATGATACGCAAACAGCTTGATGCCTTAGCAAACCCATCCTGAGCATTTATCATGCAAACAAATTGTGCCAGTATTGCAAATAATGGCGCAATGCTCTTATTCATCGCTGCCATACCTTTCAGCTTGTTCAACCCGACATTCCAGAGTCTTACAACATGTTGCGCAGATTTTTGATCTTTTTGTTTGCCCTGGCAATAGCCAGCCTGGCCCTCGTTTGGCTGCTCCTGCAAGGCAGTCTACCCGCTTATGAAGGGAAGCACCCCCTTGCTGGCTTGCACGGCACCGTAGCAGCCGAACGAGATGCGCTGGGCAGCGTCACATTGCGCGCCGATAACCGTTCCGATCTGGCACGCAGCCTAGGTTTCATTCATGCCCAAGAGCGCTTCTTCGAAATGGATCTACTGCGCCGTCAAGCTGCGGGCGAGCTGGCAGAATTATTTGGTGCCGCAGCATTACCGGCCGATCGCAGAAATCGCGCACACCGCATGCGGGCGCGTGTCCATGCCATGTTGGCGGAATTACCGGATGACCAGCGTGACCTGCTTGCAGCGTATCGGGATGGCGTCAATCAAGGACTGGACAGCTTGCGGGTACGCCCATTTGGTTACCTGCTGACACAAACCACTCCTCATCCCTGGCGCAGTGAGGACAGTTTGTTGGTGGTCATAGCGATGTATATGACACTACAGGAAGCCAGCATTGATCGCGAGCTGGGACTTTCGGTCATGCATGCGGCATTGCCGGAATCGGCCTACCGGTTTCTGGTTGCCAGCGGCGGCGAATGGGATGCGCCACTGAACGGCAAGAATTTCAAATGGCCCCCTTATCCTGCAATGACTGATATCGATTTACGCACACTCGATCAACATCTTATCCAGGACATTGATTTTGAAGAAACGCCCGCAGCCGGCAGCAATAGCTTTGCCGTGGCGGGAGCGCTGGCGACGGGTGGCGCACTGGTAGCAAATGATCTGCATTTGCCTTTGCAGACCCCCAGTTTATGGTTCCGCACGCGTCTGATTTATCCAGACCCCGCACAGCCGCATCAAACCATTGATATTAACGGTGTCAGTTTGCCCGGTACCCCGGCCATAGTCGTTGGCGCTAACCGGCATATCGCATGGGGCTTTACAAATGCGTATGGTGATTTCGCCGATTGGGTGAGAATCACGCTTGACCCAGCCGATGCTTCCCGTTACTACAATCATGGTGAATGGAAAACCATCTCAACCCAGCAGGAAACACTGCGCGTAAACGGTGCCCCTGATGAAACGCTGGAAATCCATGAAACTGAATGGGGACCCATCCTGGCCAGGGATCATGACGGCACACCGCTGGCGCTGGCCTGGGCAGCACACCGGCCAGGCGCCGTCAATCTCGACCTCATCAAACTTGAACGGACGACCAGTGCCGACCAAGCCGCCACCATCGCACAGAAAGCAGGCATCCCTGCACAAAATTTCATTGTCGGTGATCGAAAGGGGAACATTGCCTGGACGATTGGTGGCCGCATACCTGCACGCATTGGCAACTACGACTTCAGTCTACCTGCGAACTGGGGCAGACAACCAATCGGCTGGGATGGCTGGCTTGCCCACACGCATTACCCGCTGATCAAGAACCCGCCGGGCATGCGCCTCTGGAATGGGAACTCAAGAATGATCGATGGCAATTTGCTTGATCGGCTGGGTGACGGCGGTTATGAACTGGGCGCACGCAGCAAGCAAATCCGCGACCAATTGCATGCACGCGACCACTTTTCGCCTGCTGATCTACTCGCAATCCAACTGGATAGCCGCGCACTACTGCTCACCCGCTGGAAACACTTGCTCGAGCAAACGCTGCAAAACGCTCCCTCCACCGCGGCCTGGCGCGTGGAAATAGAGCAAGCGTTGCGCGATTGGGATGGCCAAGCCTCGCCTCACTCGGTCGCCTACCGGATCGTTCGCGACTTCCGTCATGAAGTCATGAGACGCGCATTGAGCGGCTTTACCGCCATGATAAAACTAAAATTCCCCGCTTTCATGCTCCCGCGCTTGAGCCAGGCCGAACATGCCGTGTGGAAACTGATCGAACAGCAACCACCGCATTTATTGCCGCCAGGCAACGACAATTGGAACGGCTTGCTGGCTGCATGTGCAGAACATATCGCGAAACAAATGCAAGCCCAATCTGGCGGTATTGCCGCGCGCAGTTGGGGAGAGCAGAATACTGCTGAAATCCGGCATCCACTCAGCCGCGCCCTGCCAGCATGGATCGCAAAATGGCTGGACATGCCGGCAGACCCCTTGCCTGGCGATCACCATATGCCACGTGTGCAAGTGAAAAGCTTCGGCGCTTCTCTGCGTTTTGTCATCATCCCCGGCAAAGAGGAATCCGGCATCTTCCACATGCCTGGCGGGCAAAGTGGTCACCCACTTTCTCCCTACTATGGCAGCGGCCACCATGACTGGGTGACTGGAAACAGCAGCGCTTTTTTACCAGGCTCACCTGAACGGACGTTGCAACTCTATCCCACGAATATAATTCCACATCCATAAAAAGGGCCTTTTCCCATGAAAAAATTCTTTTTAATCACAACGAGCTTACTGTCAGCCATGCTCTCTGCTTCCATCCTGGCCAGTGATCCGGATACACGACAAACGCTCCAGCTCAACGCCATGCAACGGCACCATATCCTCTCCGAAATGCGTACCCTGTTACAGGGTACGCAAGCGATCATACAGGCACTGAGCGAAGAGGACATGACGGCAGTCGCCAGGCACGCGCGTGCACTGGGTACAGCCATGCCCCATAAAGGGGAAAACCATCTTCGCTCGGTGCTGCCCGAAGCTTTTATGAAAATGGGCATGAGCGTACACCATGGCTTTGATCAAATCGCAGCGGAGGCCGAATCCACCAACAATGCGGGCGCCATTCAAAAACGGCTAAGTGATACCATGCAAACCTGTGTCGCTTGTCACGCAACCTATCAAATTCGGATCGGGCGGCCCGCCCAAGGCAGTCAGGCACACCCGCCACACGGCAAACGCGGAAGAGAAGCTGAATAACCCGGATGTTCAGTTGCTCGCAACTTTATGTTGCCAATAGAATAACCATTCACTACTGGAGGGAGCGTTTACACACTAATAGAGGACTTTTCCTCTCTTGCAAACAGGAATCAACCATTAATTTTTATGGGAACATGTCGATAAAACTTACACACCGTTTCAACAAACCTTGAAGCGCTTCTGCAAAATTGCCATGTTGGCTGGCGCTACACGATTTCTCATAGCATAGAAATGAACAAGGACCAAAAAAAACTGCTCGTAGTGGAAGATGATCCGGGACTACAAAAACAATTACGCTGGAGCTTCGATAATTGTGAGGTGGTTGTCGCCTCAAACCGGGAAAGTGCGCTGGCGCAGGTTCGCCGGCATGAGCCGGCGGTCGTCACCATGGACCTCGGCCTGCCACCTGATCCAGATGGCGCATCAGAAGGCCTAGCCACGCTTCAGCAAATTCTGACACTGACCCCTGACACCAAGGTCATCGTTTTAACAGGCAATCAGAATCGCGCCAATGCTCTAAAAGCGATAGACTTGGGTGCCTACGATTTTCATCAAAAACCTTTTGATGCCAGTGTTCTGAACCTGATTGTGGATAGAGCCTTCTATCTGCACCAGTTGCAACGCGAAAACCGGAAATTGCTACAATCATGTTCGGCCTCGCCCATTGCGGATTTCATCACCGGCGATCCCAACATGATCAAAATATGCCAGCAAATAGAGCGGGTTGCATCGTCCGACGTGACGGTGACCTTGCTGGGAGAAAGTGGGACCGGCAAGGAAGTACTGGCCAAAGCACTGCATCAACTCAGCAACAGAAAAAAGAAACGCCTGATTGCGGTCAATTGTGCAGCCATTCCTGAAACATTGCTGGAAGCGGAGTTGTTTGGTTATGAAAAAGGCGCCTTTACCGGTGCGTCCAAACAAACGCCGGGTAAAATCGAACTGGCGCAGGAGGGCACATTCTTCCTGGATGAAGTCGGTGATCTGCCCCTCTCGTTACAGGCCAAGTTATTGAGATTCCTGCAAGAACGCGTGATTGAACGTGTAGGAGGAAGAGAAGAAATTCCCATGGATGTGCGTATCGTCTGCGCAACACATCGGGATTTGAAGGTAATGATCGAGAATGGGACCTTCCGCGAAGATTTATATTACCGTTTATGCGAAATCAGCATCCCGATTCCCGCACTGCGTGATCGCGTCGGTGATGCCATCTTGCTAGCCCACCACTTCAAGAATCAATTCTATGCCAAAGAAAAACGTCAATCACTGAATTTCAGTCAGGATGCATTGGATGCGATTGATAGCTATCACTGGCCGGGTAACGTGCGTGAAATCGAAAACTGCATCAAGCGCGCGGTCATCATGGCGGAAGGCCCTCAAATCACGGCAGAGGACTTGGGATTACAATCTGCCAACACTTCTTCGCAACCCGCGACGCTGCGTGAAGTCCGGGACAAGGTCGAATGCGAAACCCTGATCAAGGCATTAGCCCGAGTAGATGGCAATATCGCCAGGGCTGCCGAGCTACTGGGTGTCACCCGGCCCACGCTTTATGACTTGATGAACCGGCATGGACTCAAGTAAATGACATAATATCAGCGCACCCTGCCCGGCACGCTGTAGCGGCCACAATAGATCTGTCCCGGGACCTCGCAACTGCGTGTCGGTACATCAGGCAAATGCGTCGCAATATTTATGATAATGTGCCTTTCTCAACACTCAATTTCAGCCTGATTTTCAGGGCAAGACTGCCAGTTAACGATCTAAAGACATGCCTAACCTTTTTCATGAACTGATTTTCCAATCCGCCGAAAGAGGCGCGCAATCCGATGCGCTGATTGACCACAAGCAACATATGGACTATCCAACGTTGGCCGGTGCGGTCCAATCGACCGCTGGTGCCCTGCAAGCATTGGGATTCAAGCGTGGAGAACGCTTGGCGGTCTACCTGGAAAAACGATTCGAAACGGTCATCGCCTTGTTTAGCGCATCTGCCGCAGGCGGGGTATTCGTACCAATCAATCCATTGCTCAAAGCCGAACAAGTCTCTTATATTCTCAATGACTGCAATGTCAGGATACTGGTCACTTCCGCTGAACGGCTGGCGTTACTCAAATCGGTACTGCCAAACTGCCATGATTTACAAAGAATAATCGTGGTGGGCGAGATGCAGGAATGGCCGTTGATTGCCGGGCTCGAAATCGCACACTGGCAGCAGCTGCAAAAACCATTTGGAATGATACATGCGCCGCACTGTATCGATAGCGATATGGCCGCGATTTTATATACGTCCGGCAGCACCGGCAAACCGAAGGGCGTAGTGCTCTCTCACCGCAACCTTGTAACCGGCGCCAAAAGTGTTTCTCAATACTTACGCAATCATGCTGAAGACCGAATTCTTGCTGTTCTGCCACTCAGTTTCGATTATGGCCTGAATCAATTGACAACCGCTTTCCATGTCGGGGCAACCAGTATTCTGATGAATTACCTGCTCCCGCGCGATATTCTCACCCTCATCAAAAAGCAACAGGTCAGTGGGCTGGCCGCAGTGCCGCCGCTGTGGACACAGCTTTCACATCTGGACTGGCAAGAGATCAATACCCTGCGCTACATTACCAACTCGGGTGGCGCCATGCCACGCTCGACCCTGGCGCGCCTGCGTGGCGCCTTGCCCAATACACAAATCTTTCTGATGTATGGCCTGACCGAAGCCTTCCGTTCGACCTATCTGCCGCCGGACCAAATAGATAAACGCCCGGATTCCATGGGCAAAGCCATCCCCAATGTTGAAGTCATGGTTTTACGAGAGGATGGCTCCCATTGTGCGCCAGGCGAACCAGGCGAACTTGTCCACCGTGGCCCGCTCGTTTCAATGGGCTACTGGAACGATGCCGATAAAACAGCCACCTGTTTCCGTCCACTTGCACCGCGTCAACCCGGCCTGACCCTCCCGGAACTTGCGGTGTGGTCAGGCGATACGGTACGCATGGATGAAGAAGGTTATTTATACTTTATCGGCCGCCGCGATGACATGATCAAGACCTCCGGCTATCGCGTCAGCCCTACCGAAGTCGAAGAAGTGATCTATGCAACTGAAAGAGTGACCGAGGCCGCAGCTTTTGGCGTGCCGCATCCAGCACTTGGCCAGGCCATCGTCGTCGTTGCAGTACCCAAGGCAGGCCTCGATGTATCGCCGGAAATCTTACTGGCTGCTTGCAAAAAACACTTGCCTGCTTTCATGTTGCCCAGCCTCATCGAATTGAGGCAAGCCAGCCTGCCGCGCAATCCAAACGGAAAAATTGACCGCAAAAGCCTGGCTACGACATTTGAACAAGCTTTCATCACAGCAAAAACATGAAGACTGCCCATCCAGAACATGCGCCCATGACCCAATTTCCCGTGCAGGATCACTGCCTGGTCATTGGCAATATGCCTCTCACACGCTTGGCCCAGCGAGTCGGATCCACGCCTTTTTACGCCTATGACCGGCAACTGATTACCGCCCGCGTCAATTCCCTGAGACAGCACTTGCCCCCCCACATACACCTGCATTACGCAATGAAGGCCAATCCCATGCCTGCTGTCGTACAACACCTGGCAGGCTTGATGGATGGTATTGATGTTGCTTCAGCGGGAGAAATGCAGGTGGCACTCAATGCAGGCGTCTCTCCTGAAAATATCAGCTTTGCAGGGCCTGGCAAAAGCCGGCATGAACTCGCCTGCGCCATTGCAGCCGGAATCATTCTGAACGTGGAATCGGAACCCGAGCTGGAACATATCGCCGAACTGGCCAATGAAACGGGGTTTCACCCCAAAGTGGCCATACGCGTCAATCCCGACTTCGAGTTAAAAGCGTCCGGCATGAAGATGGGGGGAGGATCCAAGCAATTCGGTATTGACGCTGAACGCGTCCCAGCTGTCCTGAACCGTATCGCGGCACTGAAGCTGGCGTTCGAAGGATTGCATATCTTCAGCGGCTCTCAGAATCTGAGGGTAGAAGCAATCCAGGAAGCGCATGAAAAAACCCTGCAACTCGGCATGCAACTGGCCTCGATTTCGCCCATACCAGTCCGCTGCATCAATATCGGCGGTGGATTTGGTGTCCCCTATTTCCCCGGAGATACCCCGCTTGACCTCGGCGCAGTAGGGGCCAACCTGGCCCGGTTGCTGATGGCAATCAAACCATCATTGCCGGATACCCGGTTTGTGATCGAACTGGGTCGCTATATCGTTGCGGAAGCAGGCATTTATGTCTGCCAGGTGCTCGAAAAAAAAATATCAAGAGGACAAATATTTTTGGTGACGAACGGCGGCCTGCATCATCATCTGGCGGCATCCGGCAACTTTGGTCAGGTGATCCGCAAAAATTACCCGGTTGCTGTCGGAAACAAAATGCATATGACTGAAACTGAAATAGCTTCAGTAGTCGGGCCGCTCTGCACGCCGCTTGATTTACTCGCTGACCGGATGAAGCTGTCCAAGGCCGAACCAGGAGACCTCATTGTCGTCTTTCAGTCCGGTGCCTATGGACTGACCGCCAGCCCCACCTCTTTTCTTAGCCACCCTCCCCCAATGGAAGTTTTGGTTTAAGCAATCGCGAACACTTTGACCACGCTTCCCTGAGCAACAATCCGGGCATACGCACCACTGTTCTCTGCCTGCCAGGGAAGCTCGTATAATGCTAGAAATAATTGTTATAAAAAGCATAAATTGTTATTTTCTGGGATACCCAGGAAAACTGACTTAACCGTCATATCAAATAGATAATAAAGACAAGGAGATGACATGAGCGGCATATGTGGTTGGCTGGAAGTGGGCTCTACAGCAACCCGAAACCAGCAGATCAGCGAACGCACGCGCAATCCACTGGTTCGTTTCGATGGCAGCCCTGCACAAACCATCGCCAAAAATAATTTTGCGCTGACAGTCGCCGCCAAACCCAGCCATGCGCATCTGCACGAGGCAAACGGCCTGGTAGTCGGTGTATGGGGCAGAATAAAATTCAGGGATGAGACGTTACAGGACCGTGCACAAGCAAAAGGCATTGCCGCGGTTCTGGCTGAGCAATGGCGTCAGAACAGGGAAAAAATATTCTCAGAAGTTGCCGGAGAATTCGTCTGCAGCATTTTGGACAGCGATTTGCAAGAAGTCGTACTTGCCACCGATCCCTTGGGAACGCGCACGCTCTATTACCAAATGCTGAATAAAGGCATTTTGTTCGGCACATCCACCGATGCCTTGCTTGGCCATCCACAAGCCAATTCACAAATCGATCCACAAGGGCTGTTCAACTATCTGTATTTTCACATGATACCGGGCCCTGGGACGATTTATCAGGCGCAGAATCGTCTGCTACCCGGCGAGTCTCTGCATTTCCAGGCTGGGCGCATTGAGCGCAAGCGTTATACGCGTGTGAAATTCGATGAAGATCTGAATCGCCCCTTCCTGGACCTCAAACAAGAATTCCTATCTCTGCTCAAAGAAAGCATCAGAGAAGTGACACAATACCAGCGAGTCGGTGCTTTTCTGAGTGGGGGCACCGACAGTTCGACCGTGGCTGGCATACTGACGGAAATATCCGGCGCGCCTGCCAAGACCTATTCGATCGGCTTTGAAGCGACGGGTTACGATGAAATGCATTATGCACGTATTGCAGCCCGCCATTTCTCGACCGATCATCACGAATACTATGTCACACCTGACGATGTGGTCGCGACCATTCCAAAAATTGCCGCCATTTTCGATCAGCCGTTTGGCAATGCCTCGGCCATACCCGCCTATTATTGCGCACGCATGGCGAAAAATGATGGGCTTGATCTGTTGCTTGGCGGCGACGGTGGCGATGAATTGTTCGGCGGAAATGAACGCTATGCCAAACAATATATTTTCTCGCTCTACGAAAAGATTCCAGCATCGCTGAGAAACCAGTTGCTGTCGCCACTGCTGTTATCCATTTCACCGGATATTGGCCTGAATCTTGCCCGCAAAGCACGCAGCTACGTGGCACAAGCAACAGTACCGATGCCGCACCGAATGGAGACCTATAATTTGCTGATGCGTTATGGGTTCGAATCGGTATTCTCCCAGGAGTTTCTCGCTCAAATTAACCCGCAGCAGCCTGCCACAATGCTCGAGCACACTTATCACGAGACCGAGGCGCGCAGTTTAATCAATCGCATGCTTGCATTCGACTGGAAATTCACACTTGCGGACAACGACCTCCCCAAGGTTGTGCAAGCCTGCCAGCTGGCGGGCATGGAAGTCGCTTTCCCGCTTATCAGTGATCAAATCACAGCCTTTTCTTGTAAATTGCCACCCCAGCAGAAATTGAAAGGTACTCAGTTACGTTATTTCTTCAAGCAGGCATTACGTGGCTTTTTACCGGACGAAATCATTGCCAAACAAAAACACGGCTTTGGCTTGCCATTTGGGGTCTGGCTGCAATCACATAAACCTTTGAGAGAAATCGCTGCGGACAGCCTGAGCGATCTAAAATCACGCCATATCGTGCGCCCGGACTTCATTGATCAACTACTTGATCAACATTTGCATGAGCATGCAAGCTACCATGGCACCATGGTATGGCTGCTAATGATGATGGAATACTGGCACAAGCAACACCTTCCAGGATCAAATTGATAATTTGATTGATTTTCTTTTATCTTCGATATCAAATCATGATAGATTGCAAGAATTAATTTCATGTCTCATTATGACGACATATTAATTGAAGAACAAACGCTGATAATGCCATGGGTATGTCAGGAATATGCGCGGTTGATCAAACTGCCAGCCCTGAGATTTAAAAAAAATAAAGGCAAATCACGAACATATTCACTGAATTGAAACCGGGTCTGCGTCATAAAATAGAGTTTACTCAGTCTGAATCTATCGATTTCATTTTAAATAATACTTCGCCAAGAGAGCGTCATGAACGATATCGAAGCAGCTTTCCATCAATATTTTGAAATCGTAACCGCTGATACCGAAGAGTTGCTTAAAGAAGTTTTTAATTTACGCTTCCGAATTCTATGTGTACATAACACCTTCCCAGACTTCAGCAAAACAAAATTTCCTGATGAACTGGAAAGTGATGAGTACGATAAACGTTCGGTTCATATTTTGCTGCGCCACCGGCCAACCGGAATTTTTTTAGGAACCGCGCGGCTCATCCTTCCCGACAGGGAACAGCTTCACAAAAAATTCCCAACCGAATTGCATACCCGTTTTTTTCCGGGCTTTGCTCTAAACGAAACATCTCGTCAGCATACTGCCGAAATATCACGCTTCGCTGTTCTCAGCGACTTCTTCAGACGCAGAAGCAAGCTCCATATGCCCCCCCAATCCACCAATCCAGCACACAAGCTCCAGGAACGCCGGCGTTGTCCTCACCCGTCACTGGGACTCGCGGTTGGGATTATAAGGCTATGTGCTCAGCACAATATCTATTACTGGCTCTCGTCCATGGATCCTGCCTTAAATAGGTTGCTAGGATTTTACGGTTTACAGCTCAACCCTATCGGCCCATCGATCAACTATCATGGCATCCGCTGTCCTTACCATGCTTGTTTGCTCGATGTACTGGAAAGAATGCACCGGGACCATAGAGCAATTTGGGAGCTCGTCACGGACCATGGAAATATCTGGCCCGTCGACCTCACATTGATACGCGCTAACTGGTTACCAGAATCAGACACCCATTACATCCGCGCAACGCGATAATCATTATTGATACTATACTGTGACGGAAATTCTTGACTGCTGCCAACGACGCATCTTTGTGCTTATGCTGCTGGCCAGTTTCTTCTTCGCCGGCAATGTCTTGCCGGCTGACAATACAGTCGAGACCGTCGTTCACCCAAGCGTCAACACCGAACATCTTTCCAAAAACTTGTTGCGTTCCATTTTCGGCATGCGCTTGAGAACGTGGCAGGATGGTCTCCCGATCAGGGTTTTTGTCCTGCCTGACGATGCACCGTTACACAGCCTGTTTGCCAAACAGAAGCTCAATATTTTTCCTTATCAGTTGCGCGCCGCATGGGACCGTTTGATTTTCTCCGGAACCGGTCAGGCACCGATCACAGTGCAATCGGAAGAAGAAATGCGGCTGCGTGTTTCAACTACACCGGGAGCAATTGGTTATTTAAGTGGAACCAAGATTGATGATAGCGTCCAAATTGTCCATGTCGATCAATAACAACAAATCCTCCACCACGGCCTTGTTGGGCTGTACAGCACTGGTCTTTGTCCTTTCGTCCCCCCAGAGTTTTGCCGACGAACTTCCGGATTCAGACAATCTAAACCAGCTGCGTGTACATGGTTTTCTCAGTCAAGGCTATATCAAAACGAACAAAAATAATTTTTTTGGCAAAAGTACGGGTGATGGCAGTTTTGATTTCCGGGAAGTCGGCTTGACCGCTTCACTGCGTCCACTATCAAAGCTACAACTATCTGGGCAATTACTGCACCGTAGTGCGGGTGAAGGCAGCAAGGGCGGTATCCGCATCGATTTCGGCTTCCTCGATTATAATTTCATCAATACACCCGCTAAAGAGTTCGGCGCTCGCTTGGGCCGCATGAAGAATCCATTGGGATTCTATAACGATACGCGCGATGTGCCCTTTACCCGCCCGAGCATACTGCTACCCCAGTCGATTTACTTTGATCGCACGCGCAATCTCGCGCTGGCTTCGGATGGCGCCCAGGTCTATGGTGAATCGCGCGCGGACTGGGGCAATATTACTGCTCAATTTGGCACAGTTTTTCCGCAAGTAAATGATCGTGATACCGAAGTTTCCATCCTTGGATCAGGCCGGTTAGGAGATCTTAAAACCAGGCTCTCATACATTGGCCGTATACTTTATGAGCAGGCTGACGGGCGGTTCCGATTAGCGTTCAGTGGTGCTCAAGTTAATGCGGGCTACGATCCGGGGCACAATGATCCGCTCGACTCGGGCTCACTCAAATTTACACCCTTGATTTTATCCGCGCAATATAATGCAGAGCATTGGAGTGTGACTTCCGAATACGCCTTGCGCATGTTTCATTTACAGGGCTTTGGTGTGCCAGCACTTGAGCAAAAATTCACCGGTGAAAGCATTTATCTTCAGGGCATCTACCGCTTCTTCTCCAACTGGGAGACCGTATTGCGGTACGATGTATTGTTTACTGACAGAAAAGATCGCAGTGGCAAGAAGTTCAATGAGTTGACTGGGCGCCCCACACATAATCGATTCGCCAGGGATTTAACTTTTGGTCTGCGCTGGAATGCCACGCCTGCCATCATGTTAAGCGCTGAATACCATCGGATTACTGGTACTGCATGGCTCTCGCCATTAGATAACACCGATCTTACTCAAGCTGGCAAACATTGGAACTTGTTTGCTTTCCAGGCTTCCTACCGATTCTGATTATCGCCCTATGAAACAGGTTATTTCCGAGAATTCGATCGTCTCAACAAAAACCAGTCCTCAGTCATCCCGGGCGTTCGTCGGCTTGAGCTGGAAAATTTCCACATTGAGCAGTCTGATTTTGTTGCTCGTGGTGACAACGTTCAGTGTGATCAACTACCAGAGCCTGCTGGATAGCATCGAACAGCAAAGGGAGACGCAATATCAGCGCTATGCCAGGGAAGTCGAGAGCCTGATCGGACGCAGCGCCGAGAATTTACACGAACTGATTCGAATCATTCCTTACTTGAAAGGCATGGAAAACAGCTTGCTGGCAGCAAATCCGGAACAAATACTTGCATCCTTTGATCGTTACTGGACGCTCTTTCAGATCCAGAACGACATAGAAGATGTACGTTTTTATGATGCGTCCGAATCGCTGCTGGCAAGCTGGAGCAATTTCGAAGCCAATGGATACCGCGACAATCTCATACTTGAGCATGTCCGGGAAGTCAATTCACGCGAGCAGCCCGCTACCCCAATGATCTGCGTTGAAAGTTGCACGCAATATACCATTGAACCGCTTCTGATCAATGGCACGCGGGTTGGGGTAATTGCTATCGGCTCATCGCTGATTGACGTATTCCTCAATTTCAGGCGTGCTTCTGGTTCCGATATCGGCTTATTCATCAAGCAAAAAGAAAATGCCTACGACACCCCCTCGGACACCAACATGCGTATCCCTGAATGGAACGTACGTATTACTGCACTGACGGACAGCAAGAGAAATCTTGCCATTCTGAACAAGGTAGCGAAAAAACATCCCGATTTTGAAAACATCGGGCAAGGCATACAAAATAAATGGAATGACCGGCATCACCAGATCAGATTGCTGCCCCTGCATGGCATCCGCGCCTCCGATCAGGCACAGCTGGTTATCGTCACCGAAGTCACCGACACTGTTCGGGCAATTCAGGACTCTATCTGGCGTATTGTCATTATTGGCCTGATTGGGCTCGTACTCTCAGAAATCATTTTGTTCAGCGTACTCTCCCGGCCGCTTTCCCGGCTCAAGCATTTGGTATCCATTCTGCCACTGCTGGCTGGGGGCGGTTTTGGCGGCTTTCGCAGTGCACTCGCCTCCCATCAACGTAAACGCCTGTTGGAAGACGAAATCGATCTGCTGTACGAAGCGTCGCTGACGCTTTCCCAAAGACTCGAGAAACTGGAGAAACAAGTAGCCTATCGCACCAAGATGCTTATCAATCAGCGAGACGAGCTCAGCAAAGAAAAGGATTTTATAGAGAACTTGCTGGATACCGCGCAGGTGATCGTTCTCACACAAGACGCCGATGGAAAAATAGTCATGTTGAATGCTTACGGCGAGATGCTGACACGCTACAGCGAACAGGAATTGCAAGGCAGATATTTCCTAGAATTACTGGCACCCGACAGCGAACATTATAATCTGGATGGGCATATGCTGGAAATCCGGCAGGGGCTGCGCGAACAGTTGCGGCACGAAGCCGTAGTGCTCTGCAAGGATGATTCAAAACGGCATATTGCCTGGCTGCATTCACGTTTAACCTGGCATGCCGGGGAAGATCCTTCCATGGTTTTATCGGTAGGTCTCGATATCACCGAATACAAACGTGTGGAAGGCCATTTGGCATGGCTGGCTGACCACGACCCATTGACCAATCTTTATAACCGGCGCCGTTTCAGCGAAGAGCTGGAACAGATTCTCAGTTGGGCCGAGCGTTATCAACATCCCGGGGCGTTATTATTTTTTGACCTGGACCGGTTTAAGTATATTAATGATACCAGCGGCCACCAGGCAGGCGACGCCTTGCTCAAAATGGTATCCGACATGCTTTCACGCACCATTCGCACAGCAGATATCTCCGGCAGACTGGGCGGAGACGAGTTTGCGGTCATACTGCCAGAAATTACGCCAGAAGCCGCCATCGAAGTTGCCAAAAAGATTCTCAACCGCTTGAGTGAAACACAGCTGGCGCTAAACGGCAGGACCCACAACATCGCGGCAAGCATCGGGATTGCCCTCTTCCCTGAACATGGCAACAATGTGCACGACCTGCTCGCAGCGGCTGACCTGGCCATGTACCAGGCCAAGGAAACCGGCCGTGGCACCTGGCACTTATTTTCCAATACCGACCAAACACGCGAACGTGTTCACACGCTGGTCTACTGGAAGGAAAAAATCGAGTACGCCAATCTGCACGACCGCTATCAGCTTCATCTGCAACCCATCCTGTCACTGCATGACAAGACGATCAATCATTATGAAGTGTTGCTACGCATGCAGGACGAAGATGGGACGATACATTCACCGGCCGCCTTCATCCCGGCAGCGGAACATACCGGACTCATCCACAAAATCGACCATATGGTGCTCCGCAAAGCGGTAGCACTGGCGGGCAGAATCAATCAGAAGGCAAACCGGCCAATCGGACTGTCAATTAATTTATCTGCGCATGCCTTCAACGACCCGGAATTACTGCCGGTTATCAGCCAGACAATTTCAGCTTGCGGCATCGATCCTACGCTATTGATGTTTGAAATTACGGAAACAGCAGCCCTGGATAATTTGCCCGGCACTCGCAGCCTACTGCGCGATCTGAAAAAACTTGGTTGCGGATTTGTTCTGGATGATTTTGGGGTTGGCTTTTCATCTTTCTATTATTTACGGGAATTACCGGTCGATGCTGTCAAGATCGATGGTTCTTTCATTCGCAATCTCGCCAGCAATCCTGATGACAGGATACTGGTCAGTGCCTTGTGTAGCGTTGCAAAAGGTTTTGGCAAAAAAATTACAGCCGAGTTTGTCGAAAATCAGGCCATCCTGGATATGCTGGAAAGTATGGATATTGATTTTGCTCAGGGCTACCATATTGGCAAGCCGGCGCCGGCAGACAACTTCTTCCCCATCTCTAAAAACTGAAAGATCTGCCGCAATCAAGTCTGAATAAAGTTTACAGGCCCTTACTCGGGCATCGGCATAGGGGGCAGCCATTATAAGCTGCGCCCCTGCCACACCACCCGGCATGCGGGTCCGCACCGGGCGGTTTGAGAAGTTGAGGTTATGAGAGACGTGGCACC
>NZ_JBEUDO010000054.1:0-19049 GCF_050584665.1 Nitrosomonas sp. ANs5 | reverse complement strand
ATGCTTTTGACCGCCTGCTCCTGGAGACGGTTTAGCAAACTCCGCCGCATTATCACTGTCCATGACCAGCCGTGCAGTTATTTGCGCGGTTTTCCTGGATGGCATCCGCTGGTCAACAGCTGACTGAACTGCCCGGCAGCGAGCGGTTGGCTGAACAGGTTGCCTTGCCCCTCATCACAATGCTGTGTGCGCAGAAAATTGAGTTGCTCTGGTTTTTCTATCCCTTCGGCGGTGGTGCGTTGCTTGAGGCTGGCGCCCATGGCAATGGCGGCGCTGACAAGGGTGCCATTGCTGTCTCCGATAGCCTGGATGAATGAGCGATCAATTTTCAGGATATCGATTGGCAGTTGATGCAGATGCCTCAAACTGGAACAACCGGTGCCGAAATCATCCAAGGCCAGCTGTATGCCCATGTCTTTCAGTTGCTTGAGTATGGCTAGGCTGGATCCGACATCGCGCATCAACACCCCTTCGGCGATCTCCAGTTGCAGGCGGTGTGGATGCAGTCCCGTCTCGCTTAAAACCGCTGCTATGCCGCTGATGAAATCCTTGTGACGGAATTCCAGTGCCGAGATATTGATGGCCAGGGAGCCAAATTCTAGCTTCGCCTTTTCCCAGTGTCTGGCCTGCGTGCAGGCGTTATGCAATACCCAGCGACCAATTGGCAGAATCATGCCGCAATCTTCGGCGATTTGCAGAAAACGATCAGGCCGTAGCAAGCCCCATTTCGGATGCATCCAGCGTAACAACGCCTCTGCCCCGATGATTTGTCCAGTCTTCAGGCTGATTTGGGGCTGATAATGCAATATGAATTCATCCCGCGCCAGGGCATGGTGTAAATGTGTTTCGATAGCCAGCCGCTCGACGACGCGTACATTCATTTCATCCTTGAAGAACTGGTAATTGTTGCGTCCCTTTTCTTTCGCGTGGTACATCGCGATATCTGCATGCCTGATCAGCGTTTCCGCATCCTGGCCATCCATGGGGTAAACGCTGATGCCGATGCTGGTGGTCACATGCAGATCATGCTCATCAATCGCATGGGGCGTTGCCAGCGCGGCGAGTATTTTGTCGGCGGTGCGCACGGCATTCTGAGCGTACTTGTCCTGCATGACCAGTATTACGAATTCATCCCCGCCCAAGCGGCTGATGGTATCAGAGCTGCGTACGCAGCCACGCAAACGCTGTGCGACCGATTGCAGTAGTTTGTCCCCGGTCGCATGTCCAAGCGAGTCATTGATATGCTTGAAATTATCCAAGTCCAGAAATAACAGGGCGAGCTTTGTGCCATGCCGCCTGGCCCAGGCAATCGCCTGGGTGATGCGGTCATCCAGCAATACCCGGTTGGGCAGGTTGGTCAATGCATCATGCTGTGCCAGGTAGGCCATTTTGGCGATCATCGCCTGGGCAGCTGTGATGTCGTGAAAAATCATGATCGCGCCGATAAGCTGGTTACCGGCATCGTGCAACGGCGCAGCAGAATACTCGATTGCCGTTTCGCTGCCGTCGCGCCGGAGCATAATTGCGCCTGCTTCCAATGTCATCGTTTTGTCCTGCTGCAGCGCGAGCTCGATCGGATTCGGGGTGGCCTGATGCGAGTGACTGTCGACCATGCGCAGCACTTTCCCGATGGTCTGGCCGCACGCTTCTTCCCTGGGCCATCCGGTCATGTTTTCTGCTGCGAGGTTCAGGTAGTTGATATGGCCAGACTGATCGGTGCCGATGACCGCCTCGCTGATATGATCGAGCGTGGTTTCCGTACGTGTTTTTTCGATGAAGAGTGATTGCTCGATGGCCTTGCGGCGAATGATGCTGTGCAGCACATGCGCTAACAACGGATGGTCGCAGTAGGTTTTAGCCAGGTAGTCCTGGGCGCCATGTTCAACTGCTTCGGTTGCCAGTTTGTCATCGTCTGTGGGGCCGATGGTCAGGATGGGGATTTGTGGTGCCATGGCAAACAGCTTGCTGACCGCGGCCATGTCTTGGCTGTCTGGTGACGACAGGTCGACCACCATTGCATCGAAGATCGCATGCCCTAGCCGTTCAAGTCCGTCAGCGAGCCGTTCTGCCCGTTCGACGCTGAATGCTCCGATGGTTGTTTCCTGGCAGATGGCTGCCAGTTTTTCGCCAGCGGTAGCATCATTCGTAATGATCAGAATTCGATGCGTCATTTGATTGCCCGGCTATTCGATGAGTGGGTGGTAATGATTTTTTCTTATTATTTGACCGAGTTAAACGCAGATTCACGCAGATTCTCAATTACGCCATGTAGACCCCTTGCGCCGACCGTTAGCCGCCTTTGTCGTGCGGCCAACGTATGACAATCTTGTTCATCTTAATCGTCATTGCTGTCATCGTCTATACTTTTACCCTGACAGCGGGCGTATGCCCCAAGGGGTAACGATCTGGAATGAGAAATAGAGATCGTTTGGTTTACAAGACGAGAATCGCCCGATAATCGTTGACGTTGGTATGGGTCGGCCCGGTGATGACGAGATCATTCAGCTGCTCGAAGAAGGTGGCGGCGTCGTTGTCGTCGAGCGAGGTGGCCGGATGGAGAGCGAGCTGTTTGGCCCGGTCTAGCGTGTCGGGCGTGAGGGTGGCTCCGGCGCAGGTTTCGGTGCCGTCGATGCCATCGGTATCGCAGGCCAACGCATAGACATTTTCCAGGCCATTCAGCGCGAGGGCAAGCGCCAACAGAAATTCGGTGTTTCGCCCGCCGCGTCCGCTGCCTTTTACCGTGACGGTGGTTTCACCGCCAGAAATCAGCACGGCCGGTGCCTGGGCCGGGTTGCCGTAATGGCGCACCTCCCGGGCAATGGCCGCATAAACCTGCGCGACCTCGCGCGCTTCGCCGGTTACCGTATCGCCCAGAATGAGAGGCGTAATACCGCGTGCTTGAAAAAAACGGGCGGCGGCCGCCAGCGATTGATGGGCGGTTGCGATGACCCGGTTTTTGACGTTTCTGAAAAGTGGATCCCCTGGCTTGGGCGTTTCCTCAATGCCTTGCTGACTATAGGTATGTAAAAGTTGCATGACCGGGGGTGGTGCCGTGATCGCATAACGCTCGAGCAATGCGAGCACATCCTGGAAGCTGGTCGGATCCGGCGCACAAGGTCCGGAAGCAATATGCGTGGGATCGTTGTCGGTGACATCGGAGATGATCAGGCTGCGCACCGGCGCGCGGCAGGCGGCGGCGAGCTTGCCGCCGAGCGCGATTGATAAATGCTTGCGGACTGTATTGATCGCCTGGATGGGCGCGCCGCACAACAGCAACTGGCGCGTGATCGCCTGGTAAGCATCCAGGGTGAGGCCTGCGATTGGCGCCGATAACAGGCTCGAACCTCCGCCACTGAACAGGCCGAGCAACAAGTCGTCGGGCCCAAGCCTGCGTACTGCCTCCAGCATGGTGCGGGTGGCCTGTTCCCCTTGCGTGTCAGGTAGCGGATGGCCGCCTTCGATGACGGTGATGCGCCGGGTCGGCAGGCGATGGCCATGGGGGGTAATCACCATGCCATGCAATGGCGCGTGCACCGGCCAGTGGGCCTCCACCGCCTGCGCCATTGCAGCCGCCGCCTTGCCTGCGCCGGCGACCCATGTGCTGCCCTTGGGGGGATCGGGCAAGTGCGGTGGAACAATCTGCAGCGGGTTGGCTGCGTCGATTGCTGCCTGGAAACTGTCGCGCAGCAATTCCCGCGGATTCATGGGGCCGCTCGTGTCATGCTGGAAGCCAACATCGGCCGCAGAAAGTATCCGGTGAAACTGGCCGGATTATCGGCAACATCTTCGGGGGTGCCGGTCGCAATAATCTGGCCGCCGCCCGCGCCGCCCTCGGGGCCAAGATCGATGAGCCAGTCGGCGGTTTTGATGACATCCAGGTTGTGTTCGATGACCACCATGGTATTGCCATGGTCGCGCAAGCGGTGCAGCACTTTGAGCAGCAGGTCGATATCCTGGAAATGCAGGCCGGTCGTCGGTTCGTCCAAAATATAAAGTGTACGGCCGGTATCGCGCTTAGACAACTCCAGCGACAGCTTGACGCGCTGGGCCTCGCCGCCGGACAGGGTGGTGGCTGACTGCCCCAGGGTGATGTAACCCAGCCCGACATCCAGCAGCGTGCGTAGCTTGCGTGCAACCACCGGCACGCTCTCGAAAAACGCGTAAGCATTTTCCACCGTCATTTGCAGGATTTCGTGGATATTCTTGCCCTTGTACTGAATTTCCAGCGTTTCACGGTTGTAGCGCTTGCCATGGCAGACATTGCAGGCCACATAAATATCCGGCAGGAAATGCATTTCCACTTTGATGACGCCATCGCCCTGGCAGGCTTCACAGCGCCCGCCCTTGACGTTGAACGAAAACCTGCCGGGTGTATAGCCACGTTCTCTTGCCTGCGGCACGCCGGCGAACAGCTCGCGGATGGGGGTGAACAGGCCGGTGTACGTGGCGGGATTGGAACGCGGTGTGCGACCGATCGGACTTTGATCGATATCGATGACCTTGTCGAAAAATTCCAGGCCGTCGATGCCCTGGTGGGCGGCGGGATCGGTGTGACTGCCATACAGATGGCGCGCCACCGCCCGGTATAAGGTGTCGTTGATCAGTGTCGATTTGCCGGAGCCCGAGACGCCGGTAATGCAGACCAGAAGGCCGATCGGCAGATCGAGCTGCACCTGTTTGAGATTGTTGCCGCTTGCGCCGTAGATATGCAGCATCCGTTCCGGATTGGGTGGCGTGCGCGTGGCGGGCACCGGAATGGTGCGTTTGCCGGACAGATATTGGCCCGTCAGCGAATCGGGATTGGCCTGGATAGCGTTGGGTGAGCCCTCGGCAACGACACAGCCGCCATGCTCGCCCGCACCTGGGCCCATGTCGACGACATGGTCGGCCAGCATGATGGCATCCTGATCATGTTCGACCACGATGACGCTGTTGCCGAGATCGCGCAAATGCTTGAGCGTTTCCAGCAGCCGCCCGTTATCGCGCTGATGCAAGCCGATCGAAGGCTCGTCCAGTACATACATGACGCCAGTCAGGCCGGAGCCGATCTGGCTGGCCAGCCGGATGCGCTGCGCCTCGCCGCCAGAGAGTGTGTCGGCCGAACGGTCCAGCGACAGATAGTCGAGCCCGACGTTGTTGAGAAACTGCAGGCGATTGGAGATTTCCCGGACGATGCGCTCCGCGATCGCCTGTTTATGACCAGACAATTCCATTTCATCGAAAAAGCGCTTGGCCTGGCGCAATGGCCAAGTGCTGATCTCAAAAATCGTCTTGTTCTCGACCAGCACATGCCGGGCATCGCGACACAAGCGCGTGCCCTTGCATTCGGGACAAACGCGCGCGTTGATGAATTTAGCCAGCTCCTCACGCACGGCCTGCGATTCCGTTTCACGGTAACGGCGCTCCATGCTCGGGATGACCCCTTCAAAAACATGCACCTGCTTGTTCGCGCGTCCTTGCTCGTTGAGATAATTGAAAGCGATTTTCTCTTTGCCGGAGCCATGCAGGATGATCTGTTGAATATTCTCATCCAGCTGCTCGAACGGTGTATCCAGATCGAAATCGTAATGACTGGCGAGTGCTTGCAGTATCTGGAAATAAAACTGATTGCGCCGGTCCCAGTTCTTGATTGCGCCGCTCGCCAGTGACAAATGGGGAAAGGCAACGATGCGCGCCGGATCGAAGAAAGTGATTTGGCCCAGCCCATCACACCGGGGGCAGGCGCCGACCGGGTTGTTGAACGAGAACAGGCGCGGCTCCAGTTCGGAGAGGGAGTAGCTGCAAACAGGGCAACTGAATTTGGCCGAGAACAAATGTTCCTTGCCGCTATCCATTTCTACTGCCAGCGCTTTGCCCTCGGCATGGCGCAAGGCGGTCTCGAATGATTCCGCCAGCCGTTGCTTGGCGTCCGGCGAGATTTTTAAGCGGTCGACCACGACCTCGATCGTATGCTTCTGGTTTTTATGCAGTTTCGGTAAGGCATCGATGTCGAATACTTCTCCGTCCAGGCGGACGCGGACAAAGCCCTGCGCGCGCAGCTCATCGAATAATTCCAGCTGCTCTCCCTTGCGCCCGATCACGATTGGCGCCAGGATCATCAGCCGTGTATCGGCCGGGAGCTGTAACACATGGTCAACCATTTGCGACACGCTTTGCGCGGCCAGTCGGATGTTGTGCTCCGGGCAGTGCGGTTCGCCTACACGCGCGAACATCAACCGCAGGTAATCATGGATTTCGGTGACGGTCCCGACAGTGGAGCGCGGATTGTGTGAGGTTGCTTTCTGTTCGATTGCGATGGCCGGCGACAGGCCTTCGATCAAATCGACATCGGGTTTTTCCATCAACTGCAGGAACTGGCGCGCGTAGGCCGAAAGCGATTCGACATAGCGCCGTTGTCCTTCGGCATAGAGGGTGTCGAAAGCCAGCGAGGATTTGCCGGAACCGGATAAACCGGTGATTACGACCAGGCGATTGCGAGGCAAATCGAGATTGATATTCTTGAGATTATGTGTCCTTGCACCACGTATTCTGATTAGTTCCATCGGCCTACCTAAGTATGGGTCAACCTGCTAATATACCCAACTTTCCAGTTTTCTCACAATTCTGCTTAATGTCTGTAACCTTGACTTCTAAAACCACATCCAAAATTCCGGAAAAAATGTCGCCCGTGGAGCTGCGTGCATCCATCGGGCTCGCAGGCGTCTATGCGCTGCGCATGTTTGGTTTGTTTATCATCCTGCCCGTTTTTGCGTTCTACGCCGAGGAGCTGCCGGGCGGGGACAATTATACTTTGATCGGTATCGCACTCGGGGCCTACGGTCTGACACAAGCGATCCTGCAGATTCCGTTTGGCTGGCTGTCTGATCGGATCGGGCGCAAACCGGTCATTTACCTGGGGCTGGTCCTGTTCGCCCTGGGCAGCTTTGTTGCCGCGACCGCAACCGACATCTACTGGGTGATCTTCGGCCGCATCATTCAGGGAGCAGGTGCGATTTCCGCGGCTGTCATGGCGCTGGCCGCCGACTTGACGCGCGAGGAACACCGCACCAAGGCGATGGCGATGATCGGCATGACCATCGGTGTTGTGTTCACGTTATCGCTGATGATGGCGCCCTTGCTGAACCAGTGGATCGGGGTGCCGGGGATTTTCCTGTTGACCGGTTGCCTGGCAATGGCGGCCATGGTGGTGGTCTATAAAGCAATACCCAACCCGCTGGTGAGCCGTTTCCACTCCGATACGGAAGTCGCCGCCAGCCGTTTCAGCAGCGTGCTGCGCAACTCGCAATTACTGCGCCTCAATTACGGGATTTTCGCCTTGCATGCAGTCCTGATGGCGCTCTGGCTGGCCGTGCCGCTATCGCTCCGGGATGCAGGTCTGGCGGCCGCAGATCACTGGCAGATCTATTTGCCGGTGATGGTGCTGTCGATCGCGCTGATTGTGCCCGCGATCATTTATGCCGAGAAAAAATCTCAGCTGAAACCGGTTTTCATTGCCGCGATCGCGTTGCTGCTGGTCGGGGAAATGCTGCTGGCGGCGCTGGATGCGACTCTCTGGGGACTGGCCTTTGCGTTGCTGGTCTTTTTCGCGGCCTTCAATCTGCTCGAAGCCAGCCTGCCCTCGCTTATTTCGAAAATCGCACCTGTCGGCGCCAAGGGTACCGCAATCGGCGTCTACAGCAGCACCCAGTTCCTGGGCGCGTTTGTCGGCGCCAGTGCGGGCGGCTACTTGTTTGAACATTACGGGCCCTATGCCATGAGCGCGATGTGCGGCCTGTTGCTGCTCATCTGGCTGATACTGGCTATGACCATGCAGGCGCCGGCCGCAGTGCGTTCCAAAATGTACCAGGTTAGAAAAATGGATGCGGGGCAGGCCAGCGGTTTATCCCGTGAATTGGCGGCATTGCCGGGCGTGTATGAAGCGCTCGTGCTGGCCAATGAACAAGTCGCCTATCTGAAAGTGGATCTCAAGGGATTCGATGAAGAAAAAGTGGTTCAGTTACTAGAAGGGAGTACATAAATGGCGTCACTGAATAAGGTTATGCTGATTGGGAACTTGGGGCGAGACCCGGAAATTCGATATATGCCCAGCGGAGACGCAATGGCGAGCCTAAATCTCGCCACAACCGATACCTGGAAAGACAAAACCGGCGAGAAACAAGAGCGCACCGAATGGCACCGGATCGTGATGTTCGGCAAACAGGCCGAAATCGCTGGCGAGTACCTCAAAAAGGGATCGCAAATCTATATCGAAGGTCGCCTGCAAACCCGCAAGTGGACTGACAAATCCAATATCGAGCGTTACACAACCGAAATCGTCGCCGACCGCATGCAGATGCTGGGCGGCCGCTCCGGTGGCGGCAGTTACGAGGCGCCGGCCGGCAAGGATAACAATTACGATAATGCCAGCGCCAAATCCAGCACGGGCTTTGATGACATGGAAGACGACATCCCGTTTTAACGCTGGCCACGCATCACAACCACAAGGGTGCATTGCATGCGCCGTGCTTAAACAATCCTCTAGCCAGCCACCTCACAGCGAGCTGTAAACTGGCTGTGGGGTGGATATTCAGTCGGTCAGTCAGGCTGCAGACGCACCGCCAGTACGTCGCATTTGGCGTGGTGCAGCACGCTGTTGGCGGTGGAGCCCAGCAGCAATGCGAGGCCATGTCTGCCATGCGAGCCGACTACGATGAGATCGACCCGTTCCTGCTCGGCGATACGGGTAATTTCCTGTTTGGGTTCTCCCCAGACCAGCCAGCGATGGTCCGGGTCGATATCGAACGCATCGCCTAGTTCGTTCAACCGCTGTTTCTCATTTTCCAGCATGCTGTAGGAGGTGTCGATATCCAGCGGGATCAGTGTGCCGTAGGGGGTATCGGGCATCGGAATGTCGTCGAGCACATGGATCAGGCTGAGTTGCGCACCAGTGTGGGCGGCCAGACGGACAGCCTTGTGGGCGACATATTCGTCTTGATCGGAGAAATCTGCGGCGAGCAGAATATGTAGGTAAACAGACATGGTTTTTCCTGATAGTTTGAAGAATGGGAATCAGTTGACCTGGCGGCGCTGCAGGTGGCTGGACAGAAATTCGAGGATATGTTCTTCATAGGTTCTGCCAGCGTAGGTATGCATGTTGTAGTGGCCCGCGCCTTCGACGATCCACAGTTCCTTGGGGGACTGGATGGCTTCATAGAGACGTTCGGCTTCAGCCTGGGTGGTGTGTTTGTCGAGCGTGCCCGCCACCAACAGGACCGGTACAGTCAGATGGCCGATCCGGTTGATGGGATCCAACGACTCCAGCGGTAGATCCAGCAATAGTGACAGATAGGGGAGCAGCAAGAACTTCAGATAAGCGCCGAAATCACCCAGGTGCAGCCGGAGCCGGTTCTCGACCGCTTCGGAAAAGGTCGGATGCAGCGATTCGAGTACCAGCGCATCGAGCCACAGAGGCGGGTCAGCTAGCAGAATGGCCGCAGCGCCCAGGGTGACACCCATCGCACCAATGCGCTCATGCGGGAAAGTATCTCGCAGGTAGGCGACCGCGGCAGTGACATCTGCCGTTTCGCGCGCACCGAAAGTGATGCGCTCGCCGGGGGTTTCCCCATGTGCTTGCAGATCGATCATCAGCACGCTGTAACCTTGCTGGTTCAGGAATCGGGCCCGGCTGAGCATTTCCAGCCGGTTGCTGCGCATGGAATGGGCGAGCAGGAGCGCACCTTTGCCATATGATCCACGCGCCAGCCAGCCATGCACGGCATAGGCATCCCCAACCGGAATGCGGACCTGTTCGACTGGGAAATCCGGCAATAATGTTTCTACCGCAGTTGGGGCGGGGCCCGTTACGATTTCACCCAGAATGATCAGTCCCAGTACGATGATGGCTACGATTGCGGCGAGTTGGATCGCTATCCAGCGAATAATCCGGTTATGCATGTTGGTCTTTGAATCAGAATGGTCGGACAAGCGGCAGAGTGCAGTGGCTCGCGCTGATCGCTTGCTGCACGAATGAATGGTTGCGCATTGCCGGTATTGGTTATTGTAATGATTGACGGACTGGATGGTCCCTGCCGCTATGCCGTTGCCTGTACGGTCAATTTATCGGCTGTTCTCTGGAAAGGATACTATAAAACCTTCCCGTGTTTGCCCGGATTTTATTATTGTTGTACGGCATGGAAGTGGTGCACCGGTGTCCCTGCAGATTTCTCAGTTGCCCCCTGTGTCGGAATTTCAGTTCGAAGTCAGCACCCGGTCGGCAGTGTAGGGTATATTGCATGCACCACGCTGCAGTGAAGCGACAGATTTATGGCCAGTGGCTTTGTCGAGAATTAATCGGGCACGCATGGTTTCTAAAGTGTGTCCGTAATCGGTCGTTCACTGGATGAAATGCCCGGATCAGACCGGACTACGCGAAGTTGTCTGGAACAGTTGGTTGGAACCTGAACCGGGCCCATCAATCCGATCTGGCAAAGCGCGTCAATTTTGTAGCCATAATGCGTGCATTATCGGGTTGCAGTTTTTTATCCGATCAGGCAAGGTTTATGCCAGAAAGCGGCTAACCGTATTGTCGAGGATAATATTTTGAATTTGAAGAATGTGAGCATGCTGAGATTTCATCTTCACTGTTCCAGCAACGAGTGCTTGCCAATACGGTTAGCCGTAATATTGACAGCCCTCAGCCTGGCCGGGTGTGCGCAGCACACACCCAAACCCTTCTCATCCGATTCCGCTCTCAATGTCGCATTCTCGCCGGAAGCAACCGGTCCGATCCCGATTCCCGAAAAACTGCCTTGCGCCAGACGGTATCAGGATGAAATCAATCGTTTGAGGCATTTGCTGGCCGAACGGGATAAACTGATTCAGCGCCTGAGCGCCCGCGAGCTGGATCAGGCGCAGGCGCTGCAGAACACCGCGAGCGAAGTGAGCCGGACCAAGAGTCAACTGCATCGGCTGGCTACGCAGCCGGAAGCCGCTTCCAAAATAGCCGAAGTTGAGATCGAGCTGGAAATGCTCCAGCAAACCGTTCTGGACGAAGCGAGCATCGCTTTGCAGCTGCTGGCACAGCGCCTGCTGGATGCTGCCTCAATCGCCTACAGGCAGATGGATTACAGTCTTGCGATGAATTACGCCGCCCAGGCGCGGGAATTCATTGGCATGATAACTTATCTGGCCGGACAAACACCGGAAGCGCAGTCTATTACCGTCATTCTGCGCACGCCCATGACATTGCTGACTGCTGACAGTGGTGAATTGTGGGCTGAACCGAACGACCGGGCGCAAGCCACAGCTTTGCTGGCAAAAAATACAGCGCTTACCGCCACGGCCTACCATGGTAGCTGGCTGCGTGTGCAGACTGAGGATGGCCGAACGGGATGGATTCGTAATACCATGGTGGACATACGGCTGATAGTTCCGGATTTCCAGAGCTAGCCCGCCAACGCGCATGCATGCACAGACGCAGGTTGCTGTATCCAGGGCATGCTGGCGTGCTCAAAAAATGGAATCAAGCATTTTGCCAAGGCGGTAACAGGGGCATCGTTGCCCACGGTTTGGGGAAAACGAGTGTGTGTTGGCATGTGTCATATTATTGCATGATTGATCAGAATGTTGTGGTTCCGGAAAATATCTGCTAGGCTGGTATTTCGATAAAGCAGTAGTGTTTGATACTGACAGATTGAGAGTTGCCATCCTGAGTTGTGGATGCAACCCGCATCATTGCAAACTAGGGTTCCGGCTTTCCGGTAAAGCGAAAGTGTCTGGTCCAAGAGTTTGAAGCTTCGTCATGACGAAGCTCCACGGAGGGATAAAAGCCCGGGAGATCACGTAATGCCATAGGTATTGCGACTCTCGGTCATTTTTTCTGACTCTATGGAGATTTCGTTATGCACATCCTATCCCTTCAAGTATTCGCTGGTATATTTTCCTGCTGGTGGCTGGCCAGGCTCTGCGCATTGCCCGGCGGCATCCCGATAGAGCCGGTTCTAACCTCGTGCCTGCTTGCGAACAGGCGAGTCTTTTGCCGCACGGCTGGCGGGTTTGACAAGCTGCATGCCGGCATTTCTAAAATCTGGCGTCTTTCCGGCTTGTTCTTTTTGCCCTGTCCGATTGTGCTGCCTGCAAGCCGTTCACTATCAGCACCATGCGTGGTCGAGCACCGGTTATTCTGGATGATATGAGGAAATAACATGTCTATTATGCAAACTTCCAGCCATCCCGCCACATCTGTCGTAGCCGAGGATCCCGCTATGCTCAATCGTAGTATGGGGGTATGGAACAGCTTCACGCTTGGCTTTGCGGTTGTTTCACCGGTTGTCGGTCTGTACGCCATCATCGGTGTGCAGACCCAGGTTACGGGTGGTGGGTGGTTTACGGCACTGGCCATTTGCCTGGTCATGCAATTGCTGGTCGCAACCGTTTATGCCGAGTTGGCCTCGCAGTTTCCCATCGCGGGCGGTGCGTACAAATGGGCCAGGCAGCTGGGCGGAACCATCACTGGCCAATATGCCGGAGTCATTTATGTGTGTTCGACCATTGCCATGCTCACCACCACTGCCTATACCGGAGGGATCTGGCTTTCGATCCTGTTCGATTCGGCCAGCACGAGCGGCGAGATGATGGTGCTGTGGGGGCTGATTTTTTTGCTGTTGTGCATGTTGCTTAATCTGGTGCACGACAGGGTGTTCAGGATAACCATCGCACTGGGTGTTTATGCCGAGGTTGTCGGTTCACTCGGCATCGCAGTGCTGCTGTTTCTGTTTTTCCGTGAGCATCCTTTTTCCGAGTTGTTTCAACATCTGGGTACGGGCAGCGCGCCCAGCAAGACGGCTGCTTTTTTGGCCGCGCTGGCCATTGCCGGCTGGGCGTTTATCGGTTTCGATGCCTGTTCCACGACTGCGGAGGAAACCTGTGAGCCCAAGCGCATGGTGCCACGCGCGATTTTTCTGGCGCTGTCTGCGGTCGGTGCGGTGGTGGTGTTCAATTCGGCTGCGCTGACGCTGTCCTTTGATCACGATACGTTGGCCAGGACCAGCGCGACTTTCGATCCGATCACCCCCTTGATCGCTTCCCATATCGGCGACTGGTTCGAGAAGCCGTTTCTGGCCATCGTGGTGGTCGCGTTCCTGGCCTGTGGCGCATCCGTGGTCAAGTACACCTCGCGCATCGTATTTTCGATGGCGCGCGAGGGCAATATGCCCCAGCGGTTATGCCGGGTCACTGCCGACAAGACCCCGCGCAATGCGGTGCTGACGACGGTAACGATGGCGGCCCTCGGCTTGTTGCTGGGGCTGAGCGATGAGGCGGTCGCGCTCATCATTGCCTTCGGCACCGGTGGGTTGTATGCGATGTTTGCCATGACGACCGGTGTGGGTTTGTTCACCCGTCTGACCGGGCGCTGGAATCCGGCGCTGGGAGAGTTGAAGCTGGGTAAATGGGGGCTGGTCATCAATTTCCTGGCTTTTGTCTGGTCGTTGTTCGAGCTCATCAATATTGCCTGGCCGCGCAGTTACTTTGCCGGGGCCGATGCGCCCTGGTGGCAGCTCTGGGCTGTGCCACTGGTGCTGGGCGGCATTTTGAGCTGCACCACTTTGTCCATTCTGATTAGGAGGTATCAATGAGCGAATCTATCGATAGCTTATGGGAGACCTATCTTCCCGGCGGATGTCACTGGTCGGGTATCGTGCGTCGCGGCGTGACCCTGCGTCTGATCGATGTGAAAGGATGTGCCAACGCTGCCGTGTTGTTTTTTAATGCCGAAGAAAAACTCGAGCGTTTCAACATGGCAGATACGCTGAAAACGCAACATACTTTCCGTTTGACGAGCGGCCATGCCTGCCATTCGGACATGGGTCGAATTTTTTGCTGCATCAGCGCCGATACGGCTGGCTGGCACGATGTCGTGTGCGGGTTGAGCGACAGCCGCTTGATCCACGATAAATATGGCAGCGCGCGCTATCAGGAATGCCGCAACGCAATGTATCGCAGCGGGCTGGACGGTATGCTGATTGAATTGGGTAAATGGGGTCTGGGCCGGCGTGACGTGGTGTCCAACATCAATTTTTTCAGCAAGGTCACGGCCGATTCTGACGGCCGGCTGACCTTTCATGTCGATCGTGGTCAAGCAGGTGATTATGTTGATTTGGCGTTTGAGATGGATACACTGGTCATTTTGAGCGCAGCCCCTCATCCATTGGATACCAGATCTGAATATCAGCCGGGGGCCGTCAGGCTGATCGCCTTCGCCACGCCGCCCGATGCAGGTCAGGCATGTGCGCAGATAGCGGAGAACGCGCGTGGCTTGGAGAATACGCGTCGCTTATATGCTACAGGAGGAGACAAACAATGAATATTCCGGTTATCCAGGAGAGTGCGCGCAACCCTGCCCAGGCGGTCATAGACGAAATTTGTCCTGCCGGCGAGCCGTGGGTAAGAACCCTTAAACGGGGGCAGACTTTTCGTATTGTCGATCTGGAAGGCAATCAGGCGGTTGATACCTTGTTTTTCAGTGCCGAAGATCCGCTCGAACGCTATAGTGCCGCCGATACCATTCGGATTCAGCGCCAGCTTTATCTCGGCAACGGCAGCATACTTTATTCCAATTTCGGCAACGCGATGCTGACGATTGTAGCCGATACCTGCGGACGGCATGACACACTCGGTGGCGCCTGTTCGGCCGAGAGCAATACGACCCGCTATGCGCTCGAGAAATATCCGATGCACAGTTGCCGCGACAATTTTTTGCATGCACTGGCCCACGAGGCGGATTGTGAGCGAATCGGCTTGAGCAAGCGCGATCTGAGCAGCAATATCAATTTTTTCATGAATGTGCCGGTGACCGAGGCAGGGGGTCTGGAATTCGTCGATGGGATTTCGGCGCCCGGCAAATATGTCGAGATGCGGGCGGAAATGGCTGTCCTGGTGCTGATCTCCAATTGTCCCCAGCTCAACAACCCCTGCAATGCATACAATCCGACACCAATTCGTCTGCTGGTCTGGGATCCTCAATAAGGGGTGGCTATGTTTGAAAAAGTTCTGATCGCCAATCGCGGTGCTATCGCTTGCCGTGTCATGCGTACCCTGCGTTGCATGGGAATCAAAAGTGTGGCGATTTATACCCGGGCGGATGCGCTGTCGCGACATGTGCTGGAAGCCGATGAAAACGTGTGTATTGGCGAGGGGCTGGCGAGCGAAAGCTATTTATGTGCGGACAAAGTGCTAGCGGTTGCGCTGCAAACCGGCGCGCAGGCGATTCATCCGGGCTACGGATTTCTGAGCGAGAACGCTGATTTTGCCGAACAATGCGCCGCACAGGGTATTTGCTTTCTGGGGCCGGCTCCCGAACAAATGCGTGCATTCGGTCTCAAGCATACTGCCCGTGCCTTGGCGAGACAGCATCAGGTGCCGTTGCTGCCAGGCACGGAATTACTGTCCAGCCTCGAGATGGCTTGTCATGAAGTGCGTCATATCGGTTATCCGGTCATGCTCAAGAGTACGGCCGGCGGCGGGGGGATCGGGATGCGTCTGTGTTGGAATCAGCAGGAGCTGATCGATGCCTATGAATCCGTCAAAAGTCTGGCGCAGAGTAATTTCAGTGATGCGGGGCTGTTCCTGGAGAAGTATATCGACCAGGCGCGTCATATCGAGGTACAGATTTTTGGCGATGGTCAGGGTAATGTGATTGCGTTGGGCGAGCGCGATTGCTCGATGCAGCGGCGTAACCAGAAGGTGATCGAGGAAACGCCGGCGCCCGATTTGCCTGCTTCGGTTCGGGAGGCGCTGCGCCAGACAGCGGTGCGCCTGGGCGGGTCTGTCCGCTATCGATCGGCCGGGACTGTCGAATATATCTACGATGCCGCCACACAGCAGTTCTATTTTCTGGAAGTGAACACGCGCTTGCAAGTCGAACATGGCGTCACCGAAATGGTGACGGGCGTGGATCTGGTCGAGTGGATGGTTTTGCTGGGCGCGGGTGAACTGCCGCCGCTTGATTCATTTGCGATTCAGCCCCGCGGCGCCTCCATTCAGGCACGGGTTTATGCCGAGAACCCGGCCAAGGACTTTCAACCAGCCAGCGGTTTGCTGAGTGCGGTGGCGTTTCCTGCCGATGTGCGGGTCGAAACCTGGGTGGAGTCAGGCTGTGAGGTATCGGCCTTCTATGATCCGATGCTCGCTAAAATCATTGTGCATGCCGATGACCGTGTACAGGCGATCGAACGTCTGCGTGAGGCGCTGCGGGGTACGACGCTTTATGGCATCGAGACCAATCTGGATTATCTCGGACAGATCTTGTCGAGCACGGGATTTCGTTCTGGTCAGGTCAGCACCCAGTATCTTTCAGGATTGCATTACCGGGCGCACACGGTGGATGTGCTGGCGGCCGGGATGCAGACGACAGTCCAGGATTATCCCGGCAGGCTGGGTTATTGGCATGTCGGTGTGCCACCATCCGGTCCGATGGACGGTCTGGCTTTTCGTCTCGCCAATCGGTTGGTGGGCAATGCGGATGACAAGGCGGGCCTGGAAATCACGTTGGTCGGCCCTACGCTCAGATTCAACTGCGATGCACAGATCGCGCTGTGTGGCGCGCCGATCGATGTTTGGTTGGACGATGAGCCGCTGGCGCTGTGGCAATCGCACTGTGTGCAAGCAGGAGCGCTGCTGCGGTTCGGGAAGGTGCAGCAAGCGGGTAGCCGGATTTATTTGGCGGTGCAGGGCGGCATGCAGGTGCCGGATTATCTGGGCAGTCAATCGACTTTCACGCTCGGCCAGTTTGGTGGCCACGCCGGGCGCGTCCTGCGCAACGGGGACGTGTTACATCTCTTGCCGGCAACCCGTAGTCAATCTAGAGCCTTGCCAGCGGATGCGGTGCCAAGTTACACCAATCAGTGGACGATAGGGGTGTTATACGGTCCGCATGGCGCGCCAGATTTTTTCACTGAAGCGGATATCGAGGATTTTTTTGTCACCGACTGGAAAGTGCATCACAACTCCAGCCGCACCGGTATCCGTCTGATCGGGCCCAGACCGCAATGGGCGCGCAGTGATGGCGGCGAAGCTGGGCTGCATCCTTCCAATATTCACGATAATCCCTACGCCGTTGGCGCCATCGATTTTACCGGCGATATGCCGATCATACTGGGTCCGGATGGGCCCAGCCTGGGTGGCTTTGTTTGCCCTGCGGTCGTAGCACAGGCTGAATTGTGGAAAACCGGCCAACTGAAACCCGGCGATAGCGTACGCTTTTATCCATTGACCCTGGCGCAGGCGCTTGAGCTGGAGGTGCGGCAAGATCGCTTGGTGCGGGAATTGCATGCTGTTGACGCCATGCAAATAGAAAGTATCTGCACTCCCGCAGCGCAGTTGGCTGACCCTGTTCTGCATCGCATTCCACAGCAGGATGGGCAGGTAGAGGTCGTTTATCGGCAATCCGGCGACAAGTATTTGTTGATTGAATATGGCCCGCCGGTGCTCGATCTGGTTTTGCGCTGCCGGGTTCATGTCTTGTTGAACTGGCTGCAGCAGTATGTTGGGCAGGGGCAGCTGCCCGGCATTCTGGATATTACTCCCGGTATCCGCTCCTTGCAGGTTCATTTTGATTCGCGCTTGCTGGATCGCGACTGCCTGCTGGACGAGCTGGTCGCTGCAGAGTCGGAGCTGGCTGCGGTCGATGATGTGCAGGTTCCGGCACGCATTGTGCATCTGCCGCTGTCCTGGGATGACGCGGCCACGCGCCAGGCAATCGAAAAATATATGCAGTCGGTGCGCCCGGATGCGCCCTGGTGTCCGAGCAATATCGAATTCATTCGCCGCATCAATGGACTGGACAGCATTGAGGCAGTCAAACAGATTGTGTTCGAAGCCAGCTATCTGGTCATGGGACTGGGCGATGTCTATTTAGGGGCGCCGGTCGCTACGCCGATCGACCCGCGTCACCGGCTTGTCACCACCAAATACAATCCTGCGCGCACTTGGACGCCCGAAAACGCAGTGGGCATCGGTGGTGCGTATCTGTGTATCTACGGCATGGAAGGGCCGGGGGGCTATCAGTTTGTCGGGCGTACCGTGCAAATGTGGAACCGCTACCGGCAGACGCCGGATTTCAAGGCAGGCACGCCCTGGCTATTGCGTTTTTTTGATCAGATTCGTTTCTATCCGGTAACCGAAGAAGAGCTGCTGACATTGCGTGAGGATTTTTTGAGCGGGCGTTTCGTCCTGCGCACGGAGGAGACGGTTTTCAGTTTGCGGGCATACCAGGCATTCCTGCGCCAGCATGCAGCCAGCATCGAAGCGTTCAAAACCCGTCAGCAGGCCGCTTTTGAAGCCGAGCGCGAGCGCTGGCTGGCCAATAATTTACTGGATTATGTCAACGAGGAAACACTCGATGATGCCGGTGTGCAAAGCGAGCTGGATTTGCCTGCTGGTGCCCATGCTATCAGTGCCGACGTGACCGGTACGGTCTGGAAGTTGCTGGTCGAGATCGGCCAGCCTGTCAAAGTGGGTGACCCCGTACTCGTGCTCGAATCGATGAAGATGGAGATTACGTTGAATGCGACCGCCGGTGGCATCGTGGGACAGATCAGCTGCAAGCAGGGCGATTATGTCTCGGCCGGGCAACTGTTGCTGATTCTGCAGGAGGTATAGGTGGGAACGCTGCCTGCTTGTGCAAAATTTTACTGATTGTGATCTGTCAGCGCACCGGTTGAATGCTGGTTCCATTTCAAGGTGCCGTCACCCAGGCTTGCGGTGGGCGGGATTGCCGCGCCGCTTCCGTGGCTCGCAAAGACAGTGATGAGGGTGGGCGAAGGTCGTTGGGTGCGCTTGCGCACCGTCAAAATACTTCGATCGCTGCGAGCCAATCGACTCGTATAACAAAAACCGGTGCGCAAGTGTGCCCTACACGCCTGTGGCAATAAAAATGTGCTTTTTTCTCCAGAATTCGCTTGGTTTGAAGCGCAGTTCATGGCGCGGCCCAACGGGCCGCAGCCATCCAGATGCTGTTCGGCAACCATGCATCGTCGCTATGGATATGACGCCCAAGCGATGGGCCTAGGAGG